>JBGSTQ010000211.1:0-6535 GCA_041736375.1 Thiobacillaceae bacterium | reverse complement strand
GGGGCCGCGCGCGTCGGCAAGATCGCGGTGTCTTCCGCGTGCCCCCGGCTGGTCGACGGCAAGCCGTCGAAGAATCCGCGCTATCTGCAGGTGCGCCCCGACATCGCCAGCCCGATCCGCAAATATGCGGCGGAGATGGGCATGCGCTTCCACCGCAAGCTGCCCGCCGAGGCGCCGGTTTGCATCAGCGTCGACGCGGTGCTGTCCGGCCGCCGCAACAACCCGCCCGAGGCAGGGATCCGTTCGCTGGCGGTGTACAACCCCATCCACTACCAGGCCCTGCCGGAACTGTTCATGGACTACATCTGCTCCCTGACCGGCAAGTCACCCTCGACCACCGGCGCGGGTTCTGAGGGTGCGCTCACCAAGGGACCCTTCAATGCGCTGCGGCCCACGGCCGACCTCAACAACGCCCTGGTGTCGCTGATCCTCACCGGTCATGACGGCTTCTCCACCTCGGCCGGACATGTCGGCCCCCAGGTGCGGGTGGATCATGACATCAGCCTCTTGGTGCCGGAAATCTGGGCGCGCATGCACCCGGAACAGCGCCGGGCACCCTGGCTCATCGATCACGGCTACATGGAAGTGCTCGACGATTTCGACTTCGATGGCAAACGCGTGCTGGCGAGCCGACTCGGCTACCGCATCACCGAACGCTTCGTCGCGCATTACATGGGCAAGATCTTCGACAACCCGCGCGCCGTCTTCACCGAGGCCATTCTCAAACCGGAGACCCAGAACCTGTCGGATTTCGCCGACGGTGTGCACAACATCGTCGAAGCCCAGGAGCGGGTGGCGCGGCAGTACTTCGAGGACGGCAGCTACACCGAAGCCTGCCCGCCGCTCAAGGCGCTGCTGTCCATCATGGCGCATGGGCACTATCAGGACCTGGACGTGCACGCGCCGCAGATACGCGCCCTGTTCACCCGCGAGGCGCTGCTCGAATCCGGCTGGTACCGGCAGCGCCTGCAGGTCAAGCGCGAACGCGACCTCGCGCTATGGACGCGCAACCTCAGCGAACTTTCGCACTTCCTGCAAAACCGGCGCAACGTCGACGAGTCGCGACGTCTCGAACTCGACGCCCGACTCGCGTATGCGCAGGCACGGTTCGACGCCTTGAACGATCCCGAATCCTGGCGCGAATTCATCGGTACGCTCGGCGCCGATCCGCTCGCGCCAGTCGGGGACGTGGGCCTCGCCGCCGGCAACGCGCCGGGCACTTCATCCATCCCGGAACAGGACGCCGGTCAGCCGCGCGGCGGTAACCAGCTTGACACCGTGCCGGCGAATGATGGGGGCGCCCCGCTTGAGAGAACCCTGACATGAATGCGCCGGAGCCGGCTCCTGCAGTTTGCCGTTCGTCCTGAGCTCGTCGAAGGACTTGGTAAGGGTTTCCCCAAGAGGCTCGGGCCCGTTCAATGCAGTGAGAATTCAGGTTCGATGCTGTCCTGACAACCTGCGCCAGTCTCCTGGCTTACCTGGAGCAGATCAGTTTGATGGTGTTCCACAAAGCGGATTTCGGTGGAATCGGCATCCATTCGCTGGCCCCCTTGAAAGAGTACACCGCCTCGCCACTGGCCATGTTCCCGGTAAATCCGCTCAGGCCGTGAATTCGCATCCTGTCTTCCAGGCAGTCGATTTCACTTTGACCACGCTTCGACTGGACGCCATCGGCTTCCTTTCTGATCAAGTCCACAAGCACCGCAGCCTTTCGCAGATTGCCTTCCTTACGAACCGTTGCCGAGTCGATGTAGACAACACTCGTTTCCGTTTTCATGAATGTCACCCACGCCGCCGCCACTGCGCTGCTGAAGGACAAGGAGACGAGGGCAAGCAATAGCCGATTCATGGTGTCCTTTATAGCGCCTAAAAAGACGTCACACCAGGTGTTCACATGATTGACCCGGTGAACACCCCCCCCGCAAGCGCCAAGTGTTACTGGCTGACCACATGGAAATATTCATCAGCGCGTGGGGGCATGTTGTTAGCGGCCATGGAGAAGGTAGGCATTGATACTTACCGTCAACTTGCGGCCATGAACGGACGTTAATAACATCAGCCAAAACCAGTCATTGGGGAGGGGTAGGTGTAAGCTGGTACTGTGGCGTTTAAATGGCGGCGTGATCGGAGTCGGGTTCCGCTGGTAGTTCTAAACGACGCGTCCTTTTGCTCACCAAATTTCGACAGGAAACAGGAATGAACTTTAAACACATGACGGCAGTGTTCGCCGGTGTATTCGTTTGCGTGCTGGCTGCCGGTACCGCGCAGGCGAAAACCCCGCCAAAGATGAAGATGACGACTGCAATCCCTGCAGGCATCGCAATGCCGGACAAGATCGACACCCGTTTGGGTACCCTTAAGTTCTTCGACGGTTTTCCTGACGATGCCTCAGTCGAAAAGCTTTACGACAATCTTGACTTCCAACGTGCCGTGCAGGCCTACCTGCTCGGGCTGGCGCCGGTGAACCAGCTGGCGAACCGCAAAGGCATCCTCGAAGTGGGGCCGGTGAATACCACGGTGCCGATCTTCGAGACCATGATGAACGCCCGCTCGATCTTCCTGACCCCGAACAACAACACGCCGTACACCTGGTTCTGGCTGGATCTGCGCAACGGTCCGCTGGTCGTCGAGGTTCCACCCAAGGTGCTCGGTCTGCTCGACGACATGTGGTACCACTTTGTCACCGATATCGGCCTGGTGGGGCCGGACAAGGGAGAGGGCGGCAAGTACCTGATCCTTCCCCCGGGCTACAAGGGTGAAGTACCTCAGGGGTACTTCGTGGTCCGGACTGCGACGTACAGCAACTGGATCGCGTGGCGCACCTTCCTGGAGAACGGCGACCCGAAGCCGGGCGTGGACCGGGTAAAACAGTTCACGAAGATCTACCCGTTATCCCAAGCGGCCAATCCGCCGAAATTGAATTTCGTCAACGTATCCGGGCGTGATTTCAATTCGGTTGGCCCCGCCGATTATCCGTTCTGGGAATATCTCAATCAGGTGGTTCAGGAGGAGCCGACGGAGTCGGTCGACCCCACCACGCTTGGCCTCTGGGCATCCATCGGCATCCAGAAGGGCAAACCCTTCAATCCTGATGCGCGGATGAAGAAGATCCTCACCGAGGCGGCATTGGTAGGCGATGCAACAGCGCGCGCCACAATGTACCGCTGGCGCTCGCCCGAGGGCTACTATTATCCGGACACGAAGAGCGCATGGCGTACGGGATTCGTTGGCGGCTACAAGTTCGAGGATAACGGTGCCCGCCATCTGGATGGATACGCCGGGTTCTTCTTCTATGCGACCGGCGTAACGCCTGCCATGGATTCCAGGACGGTAGGCGAAGGGTCGCAATATATGGCCGCATTCGTCGACTCCAAAGGCAAGCCGCTCGACGGCGGCAAGAACTACAGGCTCCACCTGCCGCCCAATATCCCGGTCGCCAACTTCTGGTCAGTGATCCTGTACGACAACCAGACCCGCTCGATGCTCCAGACCGACCAGCACTGGCCGGCGGTCAGCAGCCAGACCAAAGGACTGATGGTCAATCCGGACAGTTCGGTCGATGTCTACTTCGGACCCAAGCCACCGAAGGGCAAGGAAAGTAACTGGGTGCAAACCGTCCCTAGCAAGGGCTGGAATACGCTGCTGCGGCTCTATGGTCCGCTGCAGCCCTGGTTCGACAAGACGTGGCGGCCAGGCGAGATCGAGTTGGTCAAGTAATCTCACCAGATCTTCCGCTCAAGAAGAACCCAAACGACAAAGGCGTCTCACGGCGCCTTTTTCATTCCCGGAGCCGCTGTATCCAAGGGCTATTCAAACGACCGCTTTCTAAAGGTCTGAACGGCCGCAACGGGTCCAGGCCGTGTAAAAACGCGGTGGAATCCAGCATAGCGCCAGCTTTTCTGTCATTGGACCTCATCAACGGCTATTAGGCGCCCCACACCATTCTGATGTTACGACCGTGATTATGGATTTGTCCTGCTGACACGCTCACTTGGACCTGGTGTTGGCGCAAATAAAGGGACCTCAGCCCCTCATCGCCTGCATCAGAACACCAGTTCCAAGAATCGACATGACACGCTTGATGTTGTAGGCGAGCACATGCAGGCTCATTTCCGTGCTGACCCGCTCCAGGGTCTTCGTCAGAAAGTGCGTTGCACCCATCCACGCCTTCAAAGTCCCGAACGGATGTTCAACCGTCTGACGTCGCACCCGCATCATGTCTGGGGCACGGTCGAGGCGCTTCTGCAACGCTTCGAGAACGGACTCATGCTCCCAACGGCTCACCCTTCTCGCGTTGCTTGGTGTGCATTGGGCCTTGATTGGGCACTGTTGGCAATTCGAGCTCCAGTAACGGTGGATCTTGTGTCTTGCCTCAACTCGAGAGAAGCGCCAGATCAGGGACTCGCCAGCGGGGCAGCGATACTCGTTCTTCTCGGCGTCGTAGATGAAATCGGCCTTGTCGAATCGCCCTTCCGACTTGGCACTGGAAGTCATCGGCTTCGGAAGATAGGTCACGATTCCGGCCTCGTGGCAGGCCAGGATCTCCTCGCCGCTGAAGTAACCACGATCAGCAACGGTAGTGAGTGCGTCGGCCCCCATTGCACTGCGCGCCTGCTTGGCCATCCTGGCTAATTGGCCCCGGTCGTGTCCGACGTTGGTGACCTCATGCGCCACAATCAAATGATGTTTGGTATCGACCGCAGTCTGGACGTTGTAGCCGACCATGCCGCTGCCCCGACCGCTGGTGGCCATGGAACGCGCATCGGGGTCGGTCAGGGAGATTTGTTTGTCCGGTGCCGCCTGCAACCTGGCTTCTATCTCACGAAGTTGCTCCATCTGCTGCTTCAGGAGAGTGATCTTCTCGTTTAATCGAACGCTCTTGGCTTCGGCAATATCTGGCTCGGCACGGTCCGCAGTATCCAGCGCCGACAGATAGCGGGCGATGCTTTCTTCGATCTGCTCCCGGCGACGTTCGATCTTGGCTGTGGTGAAGTTCCGGTCGCGGTTGTTGACGGCCTTGAACTTGCTGCCGTCGATGGCAACCATGGCTTCCGTAAACAGGTTCAGCTGCCGGCAAAGGAGGACGAACTGGCGGCAGGCGTTGCGGATGGCTTTGCCGTTGTCCTTGCGGAAGTTGGCGATGGTCTTGAAGTCGGGCATCAGACGCCCGGTCAGCCACATCAACTCGACGTTGCGTTGGGCTTCCCGTTCCAGACGACGACTGGACTGGACGCGATTGAGATAACCATAGATGTAAATCTTGAGTAGAACTGCGGGGTGATACGAGGGCCTTCCGGTCAGTGCGGGTGCGACACCCTCGAAGCCCAACTGGCCAAGATCGAGTTCATCGACGAAAACATCAATCACGCGGACGGGATTGTTCTCTGCAATGTAGTCGTCAAGCAATTCTGGAAGAAGAGTGCCTTGGGTTCGGCTTTCGCCTTGAACAAAACGCTTCATGTGGATGCCCCAAAATGCGATGGGAAATTATCCAATTTCTGAGGGCGTTTTTACACAGTCTGGGTCTGAAACAGCCGCGCCAACTCATCGCCTGGCTCAGCAGCACGCATGAAGGCCTCGCCAACGAGGAAGGTGTGGACACCATGGCGGCGCATCAGGGCGACATCGGCTGCGGTGAAGATGCCGGATTCGGTGATGACGATTCGCTGACTACTTATATGCTTATGCCCCTCTCCCCCCGAGGGCGAGGGGGCAACGATCTTCGGCAGCAGGTCGAGGGTGGTTTGCAGGCTGACGTCGAAGGTGCGCAGGTTGCGGTTGTTGATCCCCTGGAGCGGGGTGGCCAGTTGCAGGGCGGCGTCGAGCTCGGCCGCGTCGTGCGATTCGACCAGGACAGCCATGCCGAGGCGGTGGGCGAGGGATTCGAGGTCGCGCATGCGGTTTACGTCAAACGCTCCACCCTCTTCCCTCAAGGGTGTGGAAGTAAAGGCGCCGACGATCAGCAGGATGCAGTCCGCGCCCATGGCCCGGGCCTCGTAGACCTGGTACGGGTCGATGATGAAGTCCTTCCTCAACACCGGCAAGCCACACGCCGCGCGCGACTGCTTCAGGTAGTCGGGGCTGCCCTGGAAATACTGCGCGTCGGTCAGCACCGACAGGCAGGCCGCGCCGCCCCGTTCGTAGCTGGCGGCGATGTCGGCGGGCCGGAAGTCAGGACGGATGACCCCCTTGGACGGACTGGCCTTCTTGATTTCGGCGATGACGGCGGGACGGCCGGCGGCGATCCTGTTGCGGATCGCACCGACGAAGTCGCGCGCGGGCGGCTGGGCTTCAGCACGGGTGCGCATCTCGTCGAGCGGGACAGCGGCGAGACCGGCGGCGATTTCCTCGCGCTTGGTGGCGAGGATCTTGTCGAGAATGTCAGACATGGTTTTGAAGCCCAAGGGAGCCCGGTTTTTCAGAGAAGCTGTTAGGCCGGGTTCGGAATAACCAGCCCGCTCATGCCAGCTTGCTCAGATTTATATAGTCATCCAGCCGGGCGCGCGCCGCGCCGGACCGGATCGCGGCCTGCGCC
>JBGSTQ010000323.1:0-2100 GCA_041736375.1 Thiobacillaceae bacterium | reverse complement strand
GGCCGATTCCAGGCGGCTTTCGGATGCCTCGTCCGCCAGCGCCAGGGCAACGCCATGGGCGGCGGTGGCACCGATCAGGGGCGCACCGCGCACCCGCATGACGGTAATGGCTTCGGCGGCCTCCTCCAGAGTGTGCAGGGTACGGAATTCCAGACGATGCGGCAGCAGGGTCTGGTCGATGATCTCGACGCCGCTGTAGCCAGCAAGGGGGCGGATGGTTCGGGTGGGTGTGCCTTGAATGTTCATGGGAAATGCGGGAATGCCGCTCGACCTTATTCTACTGCGGCGAATGGAGCACTCGCCCAGTACCCTGTCGGCAAGGCGGGCGCGAACCGACGCGTCGACCCGGTCCACCTCCGCGGGAAAAAGCGACGATCGAAGCCTCGCCTTGACCGCGGGCGCCTTCTGCAAAAACAAAACCCGGCAGCCTAGCGAAAGCCTGCCGGGTTATCGTCCCTGCAAACGCTCAGCGCTTGACCGGCTTGGCGGCGATTTCTTCGAGCCTGCGGGCCTTGATGACCTGGCCATTCAACGCGGCTTCCTTGGCGCTGCCGCCGTAGGCGACCACCATCAGCTGGCTGTAGTACATCACCGGAATGTTGAACTTGGTGCCGTAGGTTTTGTTGATCTGGCCCTGGTAGATCTCGACGTTGGCCTGGCACAGCGGGCACGGCGTGACGATCATCTCGGCGCCGTGGTCATACGCCGACTCGACGATATCCTTGATCTGCGCCTGCGCCTTTTCCGGTTCGGAGAACGCCAGCGCGCCGCCGCAACAGGTCACCTTCTGCTCGTACTCGGGAATCGACTCGGCGCCGACCATTTCGACCATCTTGTCGAGATACTGCGGGTTCTCGAACGACTCGCCATCGACGCCAAACGGACGGTTGGTCTGGCAGCCGACGTATCCGGCGATCTTGACGCCTTCGAGCGGACGCACGACATGCTTCTTCATTTCGTCGAAGCCGATGTCCTCGATCAGGACTTCGACCATGTGGCGGATTTCGGGCATTTCGTTGATGCTGAGTCCGGCTTCCTTCAGGGCTTCGCGGGTGTCGGCCATCAGCGTGTCGGAATGCGACAGGCGCTCGCGGGTTTCGCGCGCACCCAGCCAGCAGGCGGCGCAGGTGGCGACGATTTCCTGTCCGGGCAGGTTCTTCTCGGACAGCGCGAAGTTGCGCGCATTCATCACATGGCGCGGCAATTCACCGGCTTCGGCATAACCGATGGAGGCTCCGCAGCAGTTCCAGTCGGGGATTTCGGTCAGCTTGACGTCGAGCGTCTTGCACATCGACTCGACCGAGGTCAGGTAGTTGGAGGCGGAAGCGCCCTTCTGCGACGAACAGCCGGGGTAAAACGCGTATTCTTTCTTGGCCATATCTCTCTCCTCAGCCAGCCGTCTTGGCGGCCTTGCGGCTGCGCTCGATTTCATAGGCTTTCTTCAGCATCGCCTGGATGCCCTTCTGATCCTTGCACTTGTGGCCGCCGAACAGTTCCATCACGTTCAGCCGCTTGGCCTTGACCAGGCCCAGCGCAACGGCCTGCATCGCCATGCCGTTCTTGACACCCTGGGCGAAGCCATCCTTGAAGTACAGGCCCATCGACAGCTTGAGTTCGTTGACGCGACCGGTCTTGGTCGCGTTTTTCCAGAACAGGCCACTGAAGAAACGGGTAGCCTGCATCTTCGGCGCCATGCCGATGCGGTGCGCGTATTCTGCGATGCCGTGCATGATGTGGGTGATCGGCAGCTTGCGCGGGCAGCGCACGATGCAGTTGTAGCAGGAGGTGCAGTTCCACATCGAGGTGGTGGTCAGCACTTCCTCGCGCTTGCCGGCGCGGATCATCATGAAGAGTTCCTGCGGCGGATGCTCCCAGGCGCTCTGGAAGTTGGTCGGGCAGGAACCGGAGCAGACGCCGCATTGCATGCACATCTTGACCCAGTCGCCCATCTCGACCTGTTCTTCGATTTCCTTCAGGAAGTTGTTGCGGTATTTATCCGCCAGTGCGGTATTTGCGCTCATGCGTTAACTCCTAGAAACCCTTGAACGGGCTGGGGCCCACGGCGACCAGCTCGGCGGCGTACTTGTTGATCATCTCGGG
>JBGSTQ010000308.1:0-2279 GCA_041736375.1 Thiobacillaceae bacterium | reverse complement strand
GCGTGGCGAGCGGCATGGCATGCGCCCGCGCGAGGGCATCCCAGGCCGCCATGTCGATACCGGCCATCGCCATGCCAGCCACGCCCTCTGCTCCCAGCAGACGAAACTGGCGCTGGAGCTTCTGCCCGAGTTCGAGTGGCGCGACCGGGTCGCCCTGGATGAGCGCGGCCAGGTTGGCGAGGAGCAGGGTGACGGGCTTGAGGACCAGCGGCGTGTAGCAGAAAAGATAGGCCGACCCGGTCACGCCCTCTTCGGTGAGGAGGTCGATCAACGCGAGTGGAGCAATCCGGATGGTGCCCCCACTGGTTTGCAGCGGAAGCCGCATCGGAACATTGACGGCGCGAACGCGCAGCGCGCGAAGGGTGAGTCGGGGAAGAGGTGTCATGACGAACTCCCTTCAACGGACACAGTGTTTCAAACAATCAAGGGGCCAGGGTCGATTATTTGTGGCGCTTGCCAGCAAGATAGACTGCCGCCAA
Source organism: Thiobacillaceae bacterium (assembly GCA_041736375.1). Taxonomy (GTDB): domain Bacteria; phylum Pseudomonadota; class Gammaproteobacteria; order Burkholderiales; family Thiobacillaceae; genus Thiobacillus. The sequence goes on along the minus strand of JBGSTQ010000308.1, from coordinate 1,800 downwards.
TCGAAAACCAATCCGACAATCAATGATCACGTCACAACCCCAGCTCCGCGTCCGTTGCGCTGTGATCGTACTTGTTCTTCGGCGGCCAGGGACGGATGCGCCAGTCAGGCTCGAAGACCATGGATGATTTGTTGCGGCCCGGAAGCAGCGAGCCGTTGCCCGCTCCCTTGGCGTAGTCGTAATAGAGCTTGACCACTTCTTCGCGCGTCACCTGCTGCGCAGCAGGATGCGATATGCAGGCATCCACCCAGTTGCGCACGCGCCCGTAGCGCGGCTCGTCGGGCAGCACGAAGTTTTCGTAATACTCCAGAAACCAGAAGCGCTCGAAGAAGGGCGTGAAAACCGTTTCCGCCCACCCGAACTCCTCGAACAGAAACGGCCCAGTGGGCGAGTGCTGCAGCAGAAAATCATTCAGCTGCGCATACTGCTTCAGCATGCCGTCCCGCATGGCGTTTCGGCGGACAGGATCCTGGCTCATCAGCCACGTATAGCCCTGGCTGACAAAATCGCCCTCCATCCGCGTCAGCATGGCCTCCACCGCGCGCCGGTAGGGATCGCGCTGGGCCACCGGCCGTTCCGGGTAAATGTCCTCGAGGTACTGCAGGATGACCAGGCTTTCCTTGATGATGTGGCCGTCTGTCGTCTCCAGGATCGGCAGCGCCGTCGTGCCGCGTGTCTTTTGCAGCAGCCAGTCAGGCCGCGGCCGGGTGATGTCGACCACGCGAAAGTCGATGTCGTCGCGCCGGCCCTTCAGCGTCAACAGGATTTCCAGTCGCTGGCTGAACGGACAGATGGGAATGTGATAAATCGTCGGATGGGTCATGTCGAAGGGTAGCGAGTGCGTTCCGGATGGCTGAGTTGCGACGGTACTGCAACGGGACGGAATTTTGCTCTTTCTGCGTTATGAATGGAAAACCGGGGGCAACTCAGTTTGACTCAATTTGATATTGGGGGGTCCTCTCTCCGTGGGGGGGTCAACAGGACTTGTTGGTCGTCCCTTCAACTCGTTCCTGCGTTTCGCAATGCCTATACGGCTCCTGTCTGCGTTGTTCAGCCAATGGCGAGGACCACCTTCCCGGTCAACTCGCCAGCTTCGATCAATCGATGCGCCTCTGCGGCTTCGCTCAGCGGCAGTATTCTGTCCACGTGAACGCGCAGCCTGTCTGCATCGAACAGCTCTGCGCACTGTTCGAGAATCCATGCCTGGTGCTGCTGGGCTTCGGTCCAGCCGAAGAACATGGGGGAGAGCATCAGTTCCTGGCTGACGCGCAGGTTGCGAAGGCGGGCAATCTTCCAGTCGGTTTCCGGTCCGGGCTGGAGCAGGGTGACGAGATCCCCGTAGGGCCGGACGGCTGCAAAGCTGTCATTGAAGGTGGTGCCGCCTACGGTATCGAACACGATGTCGGCGCCCTGGCCCTGGGTCAGGTCCAGCACGGCCTCGACGAAATGGGTTTCGCGGTAAGGGATGACTTCATCGGCGCCCAGTTGCCTGGCGAAAGCGGCCTTGCTTGCGGAGCCGACGGTGGTGAGCACGCGGCACCCCGCCGCCTTGGCCAGTTGAATGGCGACGTGGCCCACACCACCGGCGCCGGCATGGATCAGTACGGTCTGGCCGGCCGTCATCCGGGCGCGGTCGTGCAGAGCTTCCCAGGCGGTGATGAGTACCAGGGGCGCGGCCGCGGCCTGGTTGAAGTCCAGGCACGTCGGCTTGCGTGACGCAAAACGCTCGTCCACCACGGCGTACTCGGCGTAGTTGCCGGGATGGCCGCCGATGCCGCCGTTGCAGAAGTAGACGGAGTC
>JBGSTQ010000285.1:0-2297 GCA_041736375.1 Thiobacillaceae bacterium | reverse complement strand
ATCCGGCATGCGCATCGTCGACATCGGCGTCGGCACCGGCCTGGTGGCGCGCGAAGCCGTCAAACTGGTGGGCGATCCCGCCCTGGTGGTGGGCGTCGATCCCAGCGCCGGCATGATGGCCTGCGCGAACCTGCCGGGGGTCCAGCTCATCGAGGGACGGGCGGAGGCGATCCCGTTCCCCGATGCCAGCTTCGACTTCCTCAGCATGGGTTATGCGCTGCGCCATATCAGCGACCTGTCGGCCGCCTTCAGCGAATTCCATCGCGTCCTCAAGCCCGGCGGCCGCCTGTGCCTGCTCGAGATCACCAAGCCGGAACGCGCCTGGAGCCAGGCCCTGCTCAAGGTGTACATGCGCGGCGTGGTGCCCGTGCTGGCCCGCCTGATCGGCAGCAGCGCCGAGTCGGCCAAGCTGTGGCGCTATTACTGGGACACCATCGAAGCCTGCGTGCCGCCGAGCGGGGTGATCGCTACGCTGGAGAACGCGGGTTTCACAGGCGTGAAACGACACATCGAATCCCGCGCGCTGTCGGTCCTGGCCGAGTATCAGGCGGTCAAGCCAGGCTGAGTTGCACGCCGCCGTCTGCGCGAGCGACACGTTTCGCGGCGGTGTGGGACAACGACGAAGACGCCGCGTACGATTGGCCATGAAAACAGGAAAGAAGAATGGGGTAGTATCAAGCCGCACCTAAATTATTCGGTCGGTGCCCCTGGCAATTTAATGCTCTCACAGGAGAATCCGCATGCCTCTGATTAACTTGGTCATCGTCTTGATCGTTGTTGGCGTTCTGCTTTGGCTCGTCAATACCTACATCCCCATGGACCGAAAGATCAAAAACATCCTGAATATCGTCGTCGTCATTGTTGTCGTGATATGGCTGCTGCAGGTTTTCGGCGTGCTGGGATCGATGGACAGCATACGTATCGGCCGCTGACGACTCTCAAAGGGGGGCACCGTCGCAATCAGCCGTACGTGCGATGACCTACCGCGCTCCGACCAGAGCTGAAGGGGTCAGCTTCGCATTGTTTTTATTGCGAAGCTGGCCCCTTCAGTTCATTAGCCAAGCAAAGGCGAAGCAAGCGGATGCGCCTCAATGCCGCCCCGCCACCGCCACCCCATCTTCGGCAGCCACCGCCGCAGCCCCGGCGTCGTAATCACCGTGCTGAAAGTCGCCATCAGCCCCAGGTGGCCACGGAATCGAGGCCGACAATGGCCTCACCGCCGAAGCAGGCGGCCAGGACAATCCCGTCAACTGCAGCAGGGTGAAAAAAAGCAGTGCCTCGGTCTGGTGAACAGCGAGAGCGTGGGCTGTGGAGGTCAAATCATGCCGCCGTTAACGGAAATCACCTGGCCAGTGATGTAGCTCGCCTGCTCCGAGGCAATGAAACCGACCAGGTCCGCCACCTCTTCCGGGCGTCCGGCGCGCTTCATTGGCACTAGGCTCGTGATGGCCTTGGCGTCGAACACGCCGGCTATCATCTCGGTCTGAATGATGCCCGGCGCCACGGCATTGACCGTCACCCCGCGGCTGGCGAGTTCCAGCGACAGCGATTTGGTCGCGGCATGCAATGCCCCCTTGGCGGCGGCGTAGTTGACCTGACCGCGGTTGCCGGTGAGGCCGGCGATGGAGGTGATGTTGACGATGCGCCCCCAGCGGCTGCGCAGCATCGGCATCGTCAGCGGCTGGGTGACGTTGAAGAAGCCGGAAAGCGACACATCCAGCACGCTGTGCCACTGTGCCGCGCTCATGCCGGGGAAGACCGCATCGTCGTGGATGCCGGCGTTGTTCACCAGCACCTGGATCGGGGTGTCGGCGACCAGTGCCTCCAGTACCGCGCGGCTGGCCTCGGCGTTGGTGACGTCGAAGGCGATGGCCTCGGCCTGGCCGCCGCCATGTCTGATTTCATCGGCCAGCGCCTGGGCACGGGCCAGGTTGCGGTTGGCGTGGATGTAAACGTAGCAGCCATCGGCGGCGAGGCGGCGGCAGATCGCCGACCCTATGCCGCCGCTGCCGCCGGTGACAAGCGCGCGTTTCATTTCAGGTTCCCCAGTTTGCCAGCGTCCAGCAAGGCCGCATCCAATACCACCGTGGCGCGGCCGCTGAGCAATTCTCGGCCGGCAGCGCTGACGCGGAAGCCGTAAAGGATGGTGTTGTCGTCGCCGGACAGACGCTCCGCCTCAACCTCGAGGTTGGCGGCTATGTCATCCAGCCGTGCGACATGCAGTTCGACGCCGCGCACGCTGGCAAGATAGCCGGCACGCGGCGCGCTGTCGTCCGCCGCCAGCTGCGCGCCGTGGG
>JBGSTQ010000270.1:0-2363 GCA_041736375.1 Thiobacillaceae bacterium | reverse complement strand
GAGAACCGCTCGGCGTCGATGGTCGCCGAGGTGATCACCACGCGCAGGTCGCTGCGCTTTTCCACCAGCGTTTTCAGATAGCCGAGCAGGAAATCGATGTTGAGGCTGCGCTCGTGCGCCTCGTCGATGATGATGGTGTCGTAGCGCGACAGCAGTGGATCGCCCTGACTCTCGGCCAGCAGGATGCCGTCGGTCATCACCTTGATCGCCGCGTCGTGGCGGGTGGTGTCGGTAAAGCGCACCTTGTAGCCCACCCGGCTGCCCAGTTCGGGCCCCAGTTCATGGGCGATACGCGCCGCCACCGAACGCGCGGCGATGCGGCGCGGCTGGGTGCAGCCGATCAGCTTTCCCGGACGAACGCCGGACTCCAGGCACATCTTGGGTATCTGCGTGGTCTTGCCCGAGCCGGTCTCGCCGCACAGGATCAGCACGCGATTGGCTTGCAGCGCGGCGAGGATGTCGTCGCGGCGCGCGCTGACCGGCAGATCGGGATAGTGGATAGCCAAGGCCAAGTCAAAAAGTCAAAAGACGGACCGCGAAGAAGGCGAAGGTGCGCAAGGAAAAGCTTCGGGTTGACTTCACATCCCTTCGCGCCCTCGACGGTTTAACCGTTTTACTTGTTCTGGATGTACCGCGCGTCATCGAAAGTTTCCAGCCAGTCCGGCCGATAGACTGCCAACACGGTGATCGCCATGCCGGTCGAAAATGCCTCCGCCCAGCTGATCAGCAGCGTGGCATACGGTGTGTAGTTGGCGACCAGGTAATCGAGCGAGTAGGCCCCGGCACCTGCCATCAGCGCTGTGGTGGCCAAGCCGATCGTCGCCACCGCCAGGGCCGCGCCGAAAAAGCCGTTGCCCATTACATAGATGAAAAAATGGTTCGGCAGCCTTCGATCCAGCAGGCGGAAAAATCCCCAGCTCACCGCCGCCGGCAGCGCCGCCATCAACAGGGCATCGACTCCCAGCGAGATCCAGCTGCCGCGGCCGAACAGCGCATTCGCCAGCAGCACCAGCACGCCGGCGAAGCTGGCCCGCCAGAAGCCGAACATCAGCGTCATGGCCGAGATGCCATAGAGATGAAACGCCAGCCCCGGCTTTACCCCGGTACGGATCTGCCACAGCGCGAGCACCGCCACGGTGGCGCCGAGAAACAGGTTCAGGCGCGCCGGTTCCATGAGCTTGCGCCAGTCGCCCGACATCAGCCAGCGCCCGGCCAGGTAGGCGAGTCCCAGCCAGCCGGCAAGATGAAATGATTCGGGCAACACAAGCGCGGTAAAATTCATGCGCGGATTTTACGCGAAGTGCCTGTCCGCCTCCTCAACATTCGAGCCACCTCCATGACTTCTGCCGCATCTTCCAAATCGCTCAACGCCCCGCTCAGCGAGGGCGAGATCGATGAGCTGGCCGATCTGGTCGACGCCGTCGACGAGCGCATCGAGGTACCGCTGTCGCTGGAAGGGCTGGACGGGTTCATCACCGGGCTGGTCTGCAGTCCGCAGCCGGTCTCTCCCGACGAATTTTTTCCCATCCTGTTCGACCATGTCGATGGTCTCGACGCGGTATTCGATGACGAAGCCCGGAAGGCCCGGTTCGTCGCACTGTTCCAGCGCCGCCGCAACGATATTGCCCGCGCGCTTGCCGCACCGGTCGAAAACCTGGCCGACCCCGCTGCGCTGTCGCCGCTGATCATGGACTGGGAAGGTCTGCTGGCCGAAATTCCGCCCACTGAAGCCGCACGCCTGAGAGCCGTCGGCATTCCCCCCTATGCCCAGTTGTGGGCCAGCGGTTTCCTGCTGGTGGTGGAATACCGCGAGGACGACTGGGCGCTACCGGAAGAGAGCAAGGACGAGGCCTTCGTCGACGAAAAGCTCGAGCCGTTCTACGTGCTGATGGCCCCGGTGGAGGAACTCACGCCCGAGGAACGCCAGACCAGCCGCACCGACCTACTCGCCATGGCGATCTGGGGCGCCTACGACCTCCATGAATTCTGGCGCGACCGCGGCGATGCGGTGAAGAAAACGCATTGACCCCATACTAAGGAGAACGACATGAACAGATTACCTCTCGCCTGCGCCATCCTCGCCACCGTGATGCTGGTTGCCTGCTCACCCGCTGAAAACACGTCCGCGCCCGCACCGCTCAGCGTGGCGGAGGGTGCCGCCGCCACCGCGCCCTCCGGGCTGATCATCGAGGAACTGGCGGTTGGCAGCAGCGCCACCGACCTCGCCGGCAACCGGGTGAGCGTGCATTACACCGGCTGGCTGACCAACGGCACGAAGTTCGATTCCAGCCACGATCGCAACCAGCCCTTCGCGTTCCAACTCGGGGCAGGGCAGGTGATCTCGGGCTGGGACGAAGGCGTGG
>JBGSTQ010000264.1:0-1649 GCA_041736375.1 Thiobacillaceae bacterium | reverse complement strand
GGGCGGCCACGCGGCGCTGGCCGCCCGGCTGGCACTGGCCCAGCGTGCCAGCCGTACGCTCGACGTGCAGTATTACCTGTTCCACAACGACACCACCGGCAAGCTGGTCGCCGACGCCCTGCTGACGGCCGCCGAACGCGGGGTCAGGGTGCGCATCCTGATCGACGACATCGACACGGCCGACAAGGAACGCGGCCTGGTCGCGCTGAACACCCACCCCAACATCGAAGTGCGGCTGTTCAACCCCTTTCACGCCCGCAGCACCAACCTGCTGGTCAGGGGCTGGCAGGCGCTAGACGACAGCGTGCGGCTGAACCGTCGCATGCACAACAAGGCATTCATCGCCGACAACCTGCTGGGCATCACCGGCGGACGCAATATCGGCGATGAATACTTCGACGCCCACGACCGTCTTGCCTTCGTCGACCTCGATGTCCTCGCAGCAGGTGCCATCGTCGACGGTCTGTCGAAGTCGTTCGACCAGTACTGGAACAGCGAGGCAGCGGTACCCGCCTCGGGGTTGCCGCTCAAACCCAGCGCCAGACGATTGCAGCGCGCCACCGAGTTTTTGCGCGAACACAGCTCGCAACTGCTTGACAGCGACTACGGACGCGCGCTGACTGCGGCCGACCCCCTTCCGGGCCTGCTGTCGGGCACCCTCAGCTGGCAGGTCGCGCATGCCGACCTCATCGTCGACCCCCCGGAAAAGGTTCTGACCCCTGACAGCGCGACCTCCGAGCTGATGATCGGCCAGTTGGCCGGATTGTGGATCGACCCCGACCGGCGCGCGCTCATCGTGTCTCCCTATTTTGTCCCTGGCCCCTTCGGCATGGCCTATTTTCGCTACTGGCGTTACAAGGGGGTGCAGATCGACATCCTCACCAATGCCTATGCCGCCAGTGACGTGCCCGTGGTGCATGCCGGCTATGCCAATTACCGGATTCAGCTGCTTGAAGCGGGGATCGGACTGTATGAGCTCAAGCCCGTCGCCGATCCTGTCGGCGGACGTCTGCGCGACCTCGGCAGCGGATCGTCGCGCGCCAGCCTGCACGCCAAAACCTTTGTTTTCGACGATGAGCACGTGTTCATCGGCACCTTCAACTTCGATCCGCGTTCGGCGCTGCTCAACACCGAAATGGGGCTGGTCATCCACTCGCCCGAGCTCGCGCGCAAGGTCACCGCGATGGCCGAGAACGCAATGCGCCCCGAAAGCAGCTTCCGACCGCAGCTCATCGTCGAAACCGATGACGATACGGTGATAAAGCGCCTGCAATGGCACGACATCCATGACGGCTCGGCACGCATTTCCGACGTCGAGCCGGAAACCACAATCATCCAGCGCGGGCTGTTGCGGGTGCTGCAGGCACTGCCGATCGAGCAGCATCTGTAAGCCGCTGTAAAATCGGCGCTTCAAGTTTTCCAGGATTCGCCCATGCGTCTCGGCACCCCGCTCTCTCCTTCCGCCACGCGCGTCATGCTGCTTGGGGCTGGCGAACTCGGCAAGGAAGTCATCATCGCCCTGCAGCGTCTGGGGGTGGAAGTGATTGCGGTCGATCGCTATGAAAATGCCCCCGGCCACCAGGTCGCGCACCGCGCGCACGTGATCGACATGAGCGACGGTGCGGCCCTGCGCGCGCTGATCGAAGCGG
>JBGSTQ010000260.1:0-2329 GCA_041736375.1 Thiobacillaceae bacterium | reverse complement strand
AGGCTGCGCGGGCGGGGAGGATACCGGGGCAGCAAGCGGTGGTGACGGAGCGGCAACGGGTGTGGCGGCGGGAGGCGGGGCGGGGGTCACTGCAGCAGGAGCGCTCGGTTCGGCTGTTGGCGCTTTCTTGGGTGTCGTCTTCTTTGGAGCAGGCGGTCCGCCAAACAGGTCGTCGATTGATTGCGCCATGACAACAGGTGTGGTGCCGACCGTGAAGCCCAGCAGCAGGCTGGCAAGCAGGCGGGTAGGTCGAGAAGGCGGATGCTTGTGCGAGTGAATTCGGATGAACGTCATGTTCCTATTCCATGATTTGGCCGTCGGCCAGTTCGATCACGCGGTCGGCCATTTCCATGACTCGCGCATCGTGGGTGGAAAATATGAAGGTTGTTCCTTCTGAGTGGTTGAGCTGTTTCATCAACCTGAGGATATCTTCCCCGGTCTTGTGGTCGAGGTTGGCCGTTGGCTCGTCCGCCAGCACGATCCTGGGGTGTGTCGTCAGGGCGCGGGCGATGGCGACGCGCTGGCGCTGGCCGCCGCTTAGCTCGTTGGGGCGGTGGTGGGCATGGTTTTCCAGGCCGACGACCTTCAGGTAATGCTCGATCCGCTTTTGCCGTTCGCCCTTGTCCAGATCACGCTTCTGCAACAGGGGGTATTCCACATTCTCCCAGGCCGACAATACTGGCAACAGGTTGAAGGTCTGGAACACGAAACCGAGCGTGTTGAGGCGCAGATCGGCGAGTTCGTCGGGCGATTTGCCGCTGATGTCATTCCCCTGGATGCTGATCTTGCCGGAAGTAGGGGTGTCGATGCAGCCGATCAGGTTCAGCAAGGTCGATTTGCCGCTGCCGGAAGGACCGGCCAGCGCCATGAACTCCCCCTTGGCAATGCTCAACGACACATGCTGCAAGGCCGTTACCGTTTGCTTGCCGAGCGCATAATCCTTGCTGACATCATCGACGGTCACGACGCTATCTGCCAGGGTCTCCTCAGTGGGCGCGTCCTCGACAAATTCAAGCATAAAGTGGTGAATCGCGATCCGGTCGCCTTGTTTCAAAGCAGCGTGCTGGATTTTTTGCTTGTTGACGAAAACCCCGTTGGTGCTGCCGAGGTCTTCGATGAAATAGCTGTTGCCTTCACGGGTGATCAGGGCGTGCTTGCGGCTTACCCCGGTCGATGAGAGCTGGACTTCGCATTCCGAGGCGCGGCCGATTTTGATGCGGGGTTTGTAAAGACGGATTTCGCGCAGCGGCTGCCGGTCTTCTTGGATCAGGAGTTTGGCCATGTCAAAAGGGTTAACCCGGATTCGCCTGGACACCTTAACGGTTGAACTGGACGTGACTGAAGCAGTCAGCATATTAGCCGATAATGTCTGATCCACGCTTCCACCCGGAATTAGCCCATGCCCACATGTTTTATCGCGCCGTTTGACTTCGTCCTTGGTTTATCGCGGCACAGTTTTGCCCGTTTCGGTGCTGCGTTGCTGATGCTTGTGGCCTGGGGCGGGACGGCCTCAGCCGCGGATGAGCCGGCGGTGGACGCGCAGGCGCGAGAGGTTCTGCTGCGTGCTGATCGCATCCGTTTTCCGGAAGAAGGTTTCCAGGTCGACATCGTCATCACCACCTACGCGCCCGACAGCGAGCCGGATGAACGTGCGTACCGCATCCTCTCGCTGGGCAATACCCGCACCCTGGTTCAAACAACCGCGCCCGTGGTCGACCGCAACCAGATCCTGCTGATGCGCGATCGCGATCTGTGGGCATTTCTCCCCAACCTGTCGCAGCCGATCCGCCTGCCGCTATCTCAGCGGCTGACCGGGCAAGTTGCCAATGGCGATCTGGCGCGCGCCAATTTCGTTGGTGACTACGAACCGAAAATCCTGCGCAAGGAAACTCTGGATGGAGAAACGTATAACGTTCTGCAGCTCGATGCTGCAGACCGGTGGGTGACCTACCGCAAGGTGCTCTACTGGGTCAATGCGAAAAACGGCCGGCCGCACAAGGCGGAGTTCTACGCGATTTCGGGACGCCTTTTGAAGACTGCCCATTACCGCGATTTTGAAACCATGGGTGGCGAAATCCGCCCGACCCGTCTGACCATCGAGGATGCCCTGAGGAAGGGCCATCGCTCGGAGCTGGAGTACAGCGATATGGTGCTACGGGATCTGCCCGACAAGATTTTCACCAAGGACTACCTGAAGAAGCTCAGTCGCTGAGCAGTCGACTGCCGCCACGGACCTGACCCGGCAGGACAAATCCTTATATGTTGTGGCGCAGTGCGTCCACCACCGCGAGCCGCGAGGCGCGTCGTCCGGGTAGCAGCGCCGCCACGG
>JBGSTQ010000253.1:0-6841 GCA_041736375.1 Thiobacillaceae bacterium | reverse complement strand
CGCGATCAAGCAGCGCCAGCATGCCACCTGGGCCAGCGGCAACTATGCCATCGTCGGCACGACGCTGCAGATCGTCGGCGAACACCTGGCGGAAGCGGTGGACCTGCGCGCCGGCGAGCAGGTGCTGGACGTGGCCGCAGGCAATGGCAATGCCACGCTGGCGGCAGCGCGCCGCTTCGCTCACGTGACCTCGACCGACTATGTGCCGGATCTGCTCGAAAAAGGCGCTGAGCGCGCCCGGGCCAACGGACTGGAAATCCGCTTCCAGGAGGCAGACGCGGAAGACCTGCCGTTCGCCGACCGCGCGTTCGACGTCGCGCTGTCGACGTTCGGCGTGATGTTCGCACCCGACCAGGCGAGGTCGGCGCAAGAGCTGACGCGCGTGGTACGCAGCGGCGGCCGCATCGGTTTGGCGAGCTGGACGCCCGAAGGCTTCATCGGCGACCTGTTTCGCCTGATTGCCTCGTATGTTCCGCCGCCAGCGGGCCTGCAATCCCCGATGCTGTGGGGAACCGAGCCGCGCATCGTCGAGCTGTTCGGCCCGGACTCCAGCGACATTCGCTGCGAGCGGCGCCGCTTCAACTTTCGCTATCAATCGCCCGCGCACTGGATCGAGGTGTTCCGCAACTTCTACGGGCCGACCTACAAGGTTTACGCGGCGCTCGATCCCGATCGCCAGGCGAGCCTGACCGACGACATCAGCGCGCTGCTCGAACGCCGGAACGTCGGCGGGGCTCACTCGCTGGTTGTCCCCAGCGAGTACCTGGAAGTGGTGGTCACCCGAAAGTAGCGGCCCAAGGGCCGGCGGGCGGGCCTGGCGGTTGAACATCACGCCGCCTGCCCTGACCGGCAAACGCATGCAGGAGGCATCATGAACACAAGCACACAGTCCTACACAGGCCGGGAACAGCAGGCCCTGAAGGTCTTCAAGCGACACGTCGCCGCCTTCACATCCGGGAATCTCGAGGCGGTCATGAACGACTTCGGCGAGCAATCGATGGTGATCACCCCCGATGGTGTGTACGAAGGCCCGGAGCAGATCCGGGAACTCTACGGCGGCCTGCTCGCGGAATTCGGAAACATCGACCGCGGCGACTCGCCGGGGCTGACCTTCGATGCGCTGCATGTCCGGCACGACACGATCTTCATCTCGTGGCACGCCGAATCGATGCACAGCGTCTTCCCGTTCGGGACCGACACCTTTATCTGCAACGGCGACACGTTCGAGCGGCAGTCAATCGCTTTCAGTGCACCGCAACCCAGAAATGGCACGGCCGGGTGATCGAATCGAGGGGGCCAGGCTGAACTACCCCCTTTGATTCCCGGATGCCCGTGCCGTACAGTACGCCTTGAATAAATGAGGTCACCGAGGATACCCATGCGAACTGCACTAGCCTGCCTATTCCTGGCATCGACAAGCGTATTGGCCGCCGCGCCGAGTGAGCAGTTCGACCCCGTCCAGTTTGAAAAACGCTTTCACAAGGCGGACGCGAACAAGGACAGTCAGCTCTCGCGCAAGGAGGCCTACGCCGAGTTCCCGCGCATGCCGGAGTTTTTCGACGAGATCGACGGCAACCGGGACAACGCCATCACCCTTCCCGAAGTCAAGCAGACCCTGGAACGCCGGGTGGACGCGGCATTCAAGACGACCAATCGCTATGGCAGCCCGGCTGCCGGCACGGGGGAAACGATCCCGGCTCAGGAACCGATGCCCTCCCATGAACTGGAAACGCGGCGCGCCTATCGCGCGCAGTACTACGAATCCCTGTCTGCAGAGCAGGATCGGGCCCGCGACATGGGAGAGGTCGTACCCCAGGCCCCCTCCTCGCCCCTGTTCGACAAGCGCTACTGACCCCGTGTTGTGAGCGCAGGATCAAGAGCGTGCTATGGGCTTGCAAGCTGAGCGGTTCCTTCCATGGAGCTGCGCGCTCCAACAGCACGAACGTCAGCGGCCTCAGCCACCCATGATGCCGACTGTCGTTGATATTCGGATGATGGTGGCGGCCGACATCCCGGCCGTGCTCGCGATTCAAGCGGTCTGTTACACCGAGCTGATCCCGGAATCGGATGCATCCCTCCACGCAAAGCTCAGGGCTTCGCCGTCGACCTGCTTTATTGCCTCGCTCGAAGGCGACGCGGTTGGCTACCTGATCTCCTTGCCTTGGGAGTTTTCGAATCCGCCCGCGCTGAACGCCGAGACGTGTCGATTGCCCCTTTCACCCGATTGTCTCTATCTGCATGACCTTGCGGTAATGCCGAGTGCACGAACATTTGGCACCGGACGCGCTTTGGTGGAAACGTTTCTGGCCCGGTTGCGGAAGTCAGACCTTGGACGCGCCAGCCTCGTTGCCGTGCAAAATTCTGCGCCCTACTGGGAACGCTACGGCTTTCGGGCCGTTCCGCAATCGGAGCCGCTGAAATCCAAGCTTGTCAGCTATGGGAAAAGCGTCGAGTACATGGAACTGTCGGCAGCATAGAGGCACCTAACCACCCCATGCCTTCGGGCGCCATTCTTTCGAATCATCATGTCCACCACCCAACCTACCAAACTCGACGCCGCCCACTTCGACAGCAAAGCCCGCCAATGGGACGACAACCCGGTGTTCCGGGAACGCGGTCTGAAGATTGCCGAAGCCATCCGCAAATCCGTACCTTTGAATCGCCATATGAACGCCCTCGACTACGGCTGCGGCACCGGCCTGCTCTCCTTTCCGCTCAAGGACAAACTCGGCGCGATCCTGATGGCGGACAGCTCGGGCGGCATGCTCGAGGTGGTGAACGAAAAAATCGCCGCACAGGGCGTGGCCAACATGACGACGCTGCAGCTCGACCTGCTCGCCGACCCGCCGCCGGCGCAGCGCTTCGACTTGATTGTCACCGCAATGACGCTGCACCATGTTCCCGACACCGACCACATCCTGCACGTCTTCCACGACCTGCTGAATCCAGGCGGCCATCTTTGCGTTGCCGACCTGGACCAGGAGGACGGCTCCTTCCACGGCCCGGAGGTCGACGTGCACCACGGCTTCGACCGCGCCGACCTCAGCCGGCGCGCCGCACAGGCCGGGTTTGCCGACGTGCAGTTCCAGACCGTGTTCAGCATCGTCAAGGAGCGCGAGGATGGGACGCGGGACTACCCGGTGTTTTTGATGACGGCACGTCGCGCAGGCGCATAGCGGGAAGCCATCGATGTGGCGAGACCCGGATATTTCCAGGCGAAATCACATGCGGCAAGACCATCAACTTTCCTGGCCTGGAAACGCCGGATTCAAGACCCAAGCATGGTTCTCGCCCAGGCCAGAATGGGCTGCAGCCGCGGCGGCAGCAGGCGCCCGGCCTCGTCGAAGCTGACCCAGCGCCACTCGTCGTGCTCGGGGCGCCCGAGTTCCGGGGAGACCGGCAGGGTGACGAAGGTCTGCGCGGTTTCGGCCAGGTAATAGCGCGCCACCTTGCCGCCGCGATAGGGCGCGGTCTCGCAGTAGTCCTCGCCCCAGCGGAAGACAAGATCGCTGATCGCGGCCTCCTCCGCCGTTTCGCGGATGGCCGCATCGAGCGGTGCCTCGCCCGGCTCGACCAAACCTTTTGGAAAGTCCCAGTTACGGTAGGCACGCAGCACCAGCAGCTGCCAGCCGCCGCTGTCGCGGCGCGCGACGACCACCCCTGCCGAAAAGGCAGGGGGTGGCGAGTCTGTTGGCGCGACGGAACCGGTCATGTGAATGGGAATAAGGCCACAACTTCATCATAGAGCCTCGATGCGCACGCTGCTTCCCGCGTCCGCGTGGGGCTGCTTTACACCCTGACAACCCGGCCTATGATGGGTGAAGAAGGATGCCAGTGGGCGGCCGCCGAGGTCGATATCCTTCCCTGTTTACGCCGACAGAAAACGCGAGGCCACCGATGCAGTTCACCCAGATGATCACGCCCTGCTTGTGGTTCGACGACCAGGCCGAGGAAGCGGCAATTTTCTACAGCGGCATCTTTCCCAATTCCCGCATCGGCCGCATCACGCGCTACGGCAGGGAGGGATTCGAGATTCACGGCCGACCGGAGGGATCGGTGATGACCGTAGAGTTCGAACTCGACGGCCAGATGTTTACCGCGCTCAACGGCGGCCCGGTGTTCCGCTTCAACGAGGCGGTGTCGTTCCAGGTGCAGTGCGATTCCCAGCAGGAGGTCGACTTCTATTGGGACAGGCTCACTGCCGGGGGCGACGAAAAGGCGCAGCAATGCGGCTGGCTAAAGGACAGGTTCGGCTTGTCCTGGCAGGTGTTCCCCAGAGTGTTGACCGAATGGGTGGGCGACCCCGGCTCCGGGAAATCGCAACGTGCGATGAAAGCCATGCTGCAGATGAAGAAGATCGACCTGGAAACCATCCGCCAGGCCTACGAGGGCCTGGCTTAGGGTCCCGCTTCGGTTTCATCCGCTCAATCCGGACCCGACAAACTACTCAAGAACAAATCGGAGCCAACACGGTCAGACCCGCAACTTGAACCCGCGCCTGTCCAGTCATCATGCGAGACAGCGTTGTCCGCTCCAAACCACTTTATTTCTGTCTGCAGATGAGGCAGGCGCTTTATGCCGCTAACCGGGGATTCGAAATGCCGAGAGCTTGGGTGGCTATTGAACACATCCTGAAATCCGTGAGCCTGAGAATGTCGCGGATCCTGCTGGTGCTGTCTGTCCTGACAGCCGCCCCGGCATCGGCAAGTGAACCTGATCTGATGGCGCGCCTGCTGCAGGGCGGCCATGTGCTGATGCTGCGCCACGCCCACGCACCGGGATTCGGCGACCCGCCGCAGTTCCGCCTGGGCGACTGTGCGACCCAGCGCAATCTCGATGACAGCGGGCGGGCGCAGGCGGCCGCCATCGGCGACTTGCTGCGCGGGCGAGGAGTGAATGAGGCGCGGGTCTATTCCAGCCAGTGGTGCCGCTGTCTTGAAACCGCGAGCTTGCTCAAGCTGGGATCGGTGACACCCTTGCCTGCGCTGAATTCGTTTTTCCAGAACGCGCAGGACCGCGATGCCAATCTGCGCGCACTGCGCGGATTCCTCGCCAGCCAGCCGGCAAATGGCCCCCTGATCGTCCTGGTGACCCACCACGTCAACATCCAGGCGGTGACCGGGTTCAATGTCGGTTCGGGCGAGAGCGTCGTGCTGCAGCTGCAGCCGGGCGAGGCGCCGCGTGTATTGGGGCGGCTGGACATCGGACGTTCGGGCGTCAGAAGCAACCCGGTGCCGCAGGGCCTCCAGTAATCCTCCGTCGTCCGCAGAGTTGAGCAGCACCCGGGACCCGATCGTTCCCAGGCAGGAAATGGCCCGATGCCGGTACGCGCGGGCCCTGGTTGAAACGGGCGGAATCGACGTGTCGGCAATCATGGCTTCTCGCTGCTGCACTGGCTATGATGCGCAGGGACGCAAAGTCGCTAGCCTGTTTCCCCGGCTGGCACTCGCCTGATCCCCCTTACTCTTGAGCACGACACGATGAACGGTTCCGCCCTGCAACGATTCCTCGATGCGCAGACCTGGCTCGGCATGCTGCTGTGGGGCATCGCGTTCATGGTCATTCTGGCCGGGATTTTCTGGCTGCTGCGAGCGGAAAAGCGCCAGTTCGACAGGCGCGGCAAGGGCCGCAGCTGGCTATGGATGCGGGTGCTGGCGCTGCCCATGCTGGCGGTGACGGTCGTAGTGATCCTGGTGCCCGCCCGCAGCATTTCGGGGCCGGAGGCGCTGGGGTATGTCTATATTGCGCTGTTCACCCTGGGGCCGCTGACCTGGTTCGGCTTGCACTGGCTGGCCGGCGCGATGCAGTCCCCACGCTTCACGCGAAGCGAGAGCACCGGACTGGCGATGACCGGGCTGGCCGTCCTGATCGTGCCGCCGATCCTGGTCGGGTTGGTCCAGGACCCGATTTTCACGGCATCGCAGCGGATGCAGGAAAGCGGCTTCAGCAAAGCGGATCAGGCACCGCTTGCCCACACGGCGATGCCGCCTCAACGCTTTCGCCTCGGCGAGGCCGGCGAAATCTACACCCAGACGCTGCAGGCACCGCCCGATGTGCACATCGAACGCGTCGAAAGCGCGCCGGGTGGCGACTGGTACGACACGGCGACGATGACGCACCCCTATCTCTGTCGTCAGGGCGAGGACCTCCATCTGGCCTGGTCTGCCAATTCCACCCTGGCGCCGCTGCGCATTTTCTGGCGGGACGGCCAGGGCGAGCGGCATCAAGCCGTATTTCATGCCGCGGCCGGCAGCCTGGCGAACCTGTCGGCGAGGGTGTTCGTGGTCGGCTGGCGCGATGACGGCTTCGACCTGCCGGTGCCGCTGGCGCGCGAAGTGGTCCAGTTCGGCTGGAGCCTGGCAAGCGACAATATCCATTACCGCTCGCTGGATAGCCTGCAACCCGGCGAAACCTTTCAGAACGATTGCGTGATGACCGGCTACCGTCGCATCGCCTGGCAGCAGGAAGGGCCGATCGCAGCGGTGAGGCTGCGCTTTCGTCCGACCCCGCCGGCCGACGCCTGGCAGGCTGAATTCAGGCGTAGTCCGTAATACCTCGCCGCCCGCCTCCTCCCGTGACCTGATCGCCGAAGCGGGGTTTTTTAACATCTCTGACGACCGGAACGGGTTTCATCTGTAAGGCAGACCACCCCTGGCGCGACTGAGCAATTCCGGACCGGAGATTCCCATGCGCGCCCTTCTGTTGCTCTGTGCCCTTGCCGTCCCCACCGCTGACGCCGCGAGCTGCACCGCGGTCAGCGGCGCTTCGCGCACCCGCCTGCTGGAGCTGTACACCGCGGAAGGCTGCAGTTCCTGCCCGCCGGCCGACCGCTGGCTGTCGC
>JBGSTQ010000246.1:0-1550 GCA_041736375.1 Thiobacillaceae bacterium | reverse complement strand
CCGCTGGCCTGGACGGCGCGGATCAACCTGCCCGACCTGCGTCTGGCCAGACTCTTGCTGCCGGTCGGTATCCGTCTCGATTCGCGCCTCGCCGCGCAACTCTCGGGCAGCGGCAGCCTGGCGGTGCCCCGTATCGATGGGCAGATCGATGCCAGCCAGATTCGTTTTGCCATGCCGGAGGAAGGCGTGGTGATTACCGACGGCACGCTCAAACTCATCCTGGACGATGACCGCGTGCGGGTGCAGGAAGGCGAACTGAAGGGCAGCAGCGGGCGCATCGTGGTAAGTGGCGAGGCGCAGCTGAAAAACCCGCAGGCAGGGCTCACCCTCAACTTCGAAAAGTTTTCCGTCACCAGCCGCAGTGATCGCCGGGTGATCGTTTCCGGCACCACCCGCCTCAATCTCGACCCCAAGCGACTGGAACTCACCGGCGAACTCAAGGCCGACCGCGCCCGGCTGGAAATGCCCGAAGCCAGCCGGCCGGCGCTGTCGAGCGATGTGGTCGTCGTCGGCCAGCCGCCACGGGAAAAAAGGGCGGCTCAGCGCCTCCCCCTGCAGCTCGATCTCAAGCTCGATCTGGGCGAGGATTTCCGCTTCAAGGGAGCGGGACTCGACGCCAGCTTCGACGGACAGATGCGGGTTTTTAGCCGCGGCGGCGTCCTGCGCGGCGAGGGCAGCATCCGTGTGATCGAGGGGCGTTACTCCGCCTATGGCCAGACACTGATTATCGATCGTGGCGTGCTGACCTTCATCGGGCCGATCGACGACCCGGGTCTGGATATCCTGGCACTGCGCAAGATGCCGACCGTGACCGCGGGCGTCAGGGTAAGTGGCACGGTGAAGCGCCCGCTGGTGGTGCTGTATTCCGATCCGGCGTTGCCGGACACCGAAAAGCTGTCCTGGCTGGTGCTGGGGCATGGCCTCGGCAGCGGTCAACAACAGGAATACGCCCTGCTGCAGGTGGCGGCCGGCGCGCTTTTGAGTCAGACCGAGTCCTTGAACCTGCAGGCGCAAATAGCCGACACCCTGGGGATCGATACCATCGATGTGCGCGGGGGTGAGGGCGAAGACCTGGCCAGTACGGTGGTCAGTGTCGGCAAGCGGCTGTCCTCGAAAGCCACCCTCAGCTACGAGCAGAGCGTCGATGGCCTCAATCAGGTCGTCAAGGTGATCTATCAGTTCAACCGGGCGTTCCGCCTTGAAGCCAGTACCGGCGTGCGAAGTGGTTTGGACGTTTTCTACAGTGTGGATTTCGATTGATGCTCCGATCCCCTCAAGGCGCGCAGCCTGGGTCTTGCCCGTACTTTGCATCCCTTCGCGTCCGTCGCGGTTAAACGCATTTATCAGACTGGATCAGCCGGGTCCCGATGTTAGAATCGGGCCTATGTTTTCAGTCTGTTCCACCGCCCTGCCTGGTTCGTGCAGCCTGCCTTCGCTGTCCGGAGGCGATCGCTGATGCGCATCCTGCTTTCCAACGACGACGGCTATTTCGCTCCCGGCCTCGCCGCGCTGGCCGAGGCGCTGCGCGGCCACGCCGACATCACCGTGGT
>JBGSTQ010000245.1:0-3263 GCA_041736375.1 Thiobacillaceae bacterium | reverse complement strand
CCACCACCCGTGCCAGCGCGCGACGCACGGTTTGCGCCACTTCGGCCGGCATCAGGCGTTCGCCCTTGGGCGGCTTCGGCGACAGCCGGGTGTCGTAAGGCGTATTGGCGGCGAAGTGCAGGCCGGTGAGACTCACCATCGGCGCGCGCACGCCATCGTTGACCAGAATGCCCATCAATTCGGCGAGTGCGGCGGGGCGGTCGCCGGAACTGCCGATCGATGTGGCGTAGGACGGCGTGATGTTGTCGAACGGGTAGCCCAGGCGTTTCCAGTCGCTCAGCAGGACGTCGAAGGCTTCGACTTCGAGCAGCGACTGGATGCGGATGTCCTGCGCATTTTTGCGGCTGGTCTTGAACAGCCAGTCGTAGACTTCGAGGCGCACCCCGGCTCCGGATTCGTACAGGGTCTTGAGGTCGGTTTTCGGCGCGGCGCGCAGGGTTTTGACCACCCACAGTTCCAATGGGTGTAGCTGCGCCACGTAACCGCGGTCGGCCAGACTGTAGGCATCGGGCGCATGGGTCTCATACAGCGATTCGAGCGTATTCGCGCTCAGGCTGGCACTGGCCGGCACCTGCTTGTGCAGCGCGGCGACGTAGGTCTTGAAATCGGCCCGCGGCTCCAGATAGCGGAACACGGCGCTGAAGCGGCGCGGGTTGAGGTGGGTGCGCGCGTACAGGTCCTCGGCCATCTGCGCCGGCGTGAGTTTCTTGTGGCGCTGGTAGAAGCGGTTGATGAAGACGCGGCCTTCCTGGTCGACGAAGCGGGCAAGGTAGGTTTCCCGCAGCGGATTGTTGGCGTCATCCATGATGCGCGCCGCCGCACCCGGCGTGCTGCTGGCGTAATGGCGCACGATGTCCCGCATGATGCGGATGTAGACCAGGTTGACCGAATTCTTCGTGGCTTCCCACACGTCCATCACGCGGCCGTTGTCCTTGGGGTCGAAGTTGGCGAAGTTGTGCAGCCCGCCGCCGGTGAAGAAGGTTTCCGGCGAGGCGGAATAGGGACGGCTCATCGCACCGTTGAGCAGGTCGCCCAGTTTGATGTTGGGCTGGCTTAGCAGGGTGGCGGCGACCCACTGCGACAGCACATCGCGCTGCGGCTGCGCCTTCTGCTGCAGCGCGGCGGCGTCGAGGCTGCGGTAGTCGGCGTGCAGGCGGGCGATGATTTCCAGGTAGGTGACGAGCGTGCGCAGCTTGGCGGTGGAGCCGAGATCCAGACGCGCCTGGCTGTTGATGTCGAAGGGCTGGTTGAGGTTGTCTGCCTGGATGCGCAACAGGTTTCCGGACGGGGTTTTTTCATACAGTGTGAAGCTGTATATCACGCTCGCCAGCGGGTTCTCGGGCTGCAGCAGGCGATGCCCGATCAGCCCCGACGCTGCGGCGGCTTCCGGCTTCGCCAGGCTTTGCAGATAGCGGCTGACGATTTTCTGGGCCGGCTGCTTGATGGTGGTGTCGACCCTGAGATCGATGCGGTCGAGGTCATACAGGCGCGATTCGCCGAGCAGTTGCGCCACCCGGATACGCTGCGCATTGGCGGCCTTCTGGTCGACGAAGCGCGGCGGCGGCGGGTCGACGCGCTGGCTGGTCGTGCGCAGTTTGATCTGCTTGGCCTGGTTGGCCAGTTCGCGCGGAATCATCCCGGCGTTGGCCAGCAAATCGAAATGGTCGTCGGTCAGCGCATCCAGCGCCTTGCGGTTGGCCGCAAGGTAATACGACGGACGGCGCTCGGCGACGATAAGCGACAGCGCGTGCTTCAGTGCGCTGGCGTAGGCGGCGTCCTTGCCGCGCGGCGCTTGCGCCAGGGTGCGGTTGATCTCGGAAAAGTCCAGACCATACCAGGCCCACAGCCCGTCGCCGATGCCGTTGACCTCGCCGAAGCGTGGCGCGGCGGCGAGCGGCACGGTGTTGAGATAGGCCATCACCGTGTTCTTCCGCATCGGCAGCGTGTTGGGGCCGTCCAGATAGGCACGCAGGCTGGCGGTGCCCATCTGGCGCAGCTTTTCGCTCATGCTGGAGGTCATGCCCTCGGGCGAGTGGCGATATTTCTCGATCTGCGTGGGCAGGGTGCTGCCGCCCGGCACGTTGCGGTTGGTGTCGACCAGGCTGACGCCCTTTTCGACCACGGCCTGGGCGAGGCGGTCCCACTCCACCGCCGGGTTGCGGGTGAGGTACTGCTCGGTCAGCAGCTCTCGGTTCTCGATATACAGCAGGACATCGACCAGCACCTTGGGGATTTCTTCGAAGCGGCCGTATACCCGCGTCGGGTGCAGCCCCTGATACAGCGGCTTGCCATCGCTATCGAGCAGGCTGAAGCCGGCCTGATCCTTCTCGTGATAGGGCAGGAACAGGCCGAGATCGTCCGCCCGCGCCATCTGGATGCTGATTTTTGCCTGCTCGTCGATCTGCCAGCCGGCCTTGTCCAAACGGGCCAGATAATCCGGCAGCTTGCTGTAGCCGAGCCGCACGTCGTAGGGCCCCTGGCCAGGGTAACGAATGCGGTTGGACGGCCCCGGCCGGATTTGCCAGGTCATTTTCTGCGCGGTCTTGACGAGGTACTTGGCTTCCAGCGCGGACGACAGCAGTTCCCAGGCGATGAGCCCGACCAGCCCGACGATCAGCAGCAGTATGCCTAGGCTGATCAGGATACGACGCGGAATCTTGCGCATGTCAGATCCAGTCGCGCGCGGTCAGGAAATCGGCGTAGAGCCGGGCTTCGGCCGAGCCGGGGGCGGGGTGCCAGTCGTACCGCCATTTCACGATCGGCGGCATCGACATCAGGATGGATTCGGTGCGCCCGCCCGATTGCAGACCGAACAGGGTGCCGCGGTCGTACACCAGGTTGAATTCGACATAGCGCCCGCGCCGGTAGGCCTGGAAATCGCGTTCGCGCTCGCCGTAGGCGGCGTCCTTGCGGCGCTCGAGGATGGGCAGGTAGGCGGGGAGGAAGGCGTCGCCCACGCTTTTGGTCATGCCGAATGCGTGATCGAAGCCGCCTTCGGCGAAGTCGTCGAAGAACACGCCGCCGATGCCGCGTGGCTCGTTGCGGTGCTTGAGGAAAAAATACTGGTCGCACCACTGCTTGAAGCGCGGGTGCAGGCCGGCACCGAACGGATCGAGCGCGCCCTTGCAGCTGGCGTGGAAATGCCGCGCGTCGTCCTCGAAGCCGTAGTAGGGCGTGAGGTCCATGCCGCCGCCGAACCACCACACCGGCGCTTCGCCGTCCTTCATCGCGACGAAGCAGCGCACGTTCATGTGCACCGTGGG
>JBGSTQ010000241.1:0-29241 GCA_041736375.1 Thiobacillaceae bacterium | reverse complement strand
GCGCCGATGTGCAGCAGCAGAGGCCGGTCGCGGAACAGCGCACGCGCCGCCAGAAGGTTGAGCCCCGAGACCACCAGGTTGCGGCGCAGCCAGGCCGCCTCGACAACCGCCCGCCCCGTCAGCGCCGCGACCACCGGCAGATGCTCGGCCTGGATCAGCGTCACCTGGCGCTTGCCGCCTTGTGCTCTGCGCGAAGAATGCTCCGCGTAGTGGTCACCCTCAAGACCCGTCCCGGCAATCGCCAGAGCCTGGTCCACCGGCTGCACCGATGCTCGGCGCCGAGATCGCAAATGAATCGCTTCGACCCGACCCTTGCGTGGAAACCCGCTCGACAAACCGCGAAGGTCTGTCACACCTTTGTCACCGGCTTCGCCCACGTTCAGCGCCGTCAGCCAGCTATTCGAACGACCGCCTGGCTGCCTTACTTCTTGCCGCTATCGACCACCAGCGTATTGACGAAAACAATGCTGGGGAAAGTGCGCTTGAGCGACTTGCTGTAGAAATTGTTCATCACCATGCCGTCATCGAAGCGGACCGTGTCACCCTTCTTGACCGCTGCGGTGGTAGCGGCCAGCCACATCGTCTTCTTGCCTTGAGACACTTCCACATAGGTGTAGCTGGGCACATTGATGGTGCTGAGCACCTTGCCGTTCTGGGTCAACATCGTCCTTTGTGCCTCCATGCCTGCATGGGGGTTGGCAGGTGCGGCCGGGGTGGCGGCAAAGACTGATGTCGAGAGAGCCAGGGCAAACAGAATCGGGATGGATTTCATGGGGAGCTTTCTGATGGGGTCGGGTTGAGGAAGCTGAATCATATACGAAGCCCGAACCCACCCTGCCCCCCCCCGCACGGCACCCCTGCCATCCTTCAGGCCGGGAACGCCTTGCCACCCAGGCCGCCAACGGCCAGACGGCCTATTTCAGCAGGCGCCCCCACTCCTCGATCGGGATCGGCCCGCAGAACAGGAAGCCCTGATAGGCATTGCACTCGTTCTGCAGCAGAAAATCGCGCTGCTCCTGCGTCTCCACCCCTTCGGCGATCACCTGCAGGCCCAGCGAACGGCTCATCGCCATGATCGCCCGCACGATGGCGGCATCGTTCTGATCCACGGTCACATCGCGGACGAAGGACTGGTCGATCTTCACCTGATCGAGCGGCAGGCGCTTGAGGTAGGACAGGGACGAATAGCCGGTGCCGAAGTCATCCAGGCAGAAACGCACCCCCAGTTCATTGAGCTGCTGCATCCGGCTGACCACCGCATCGACGTCGTCGAGCACCACGCTCTCGGTCAGTTCGAGTTTCAGACGGGCGGGATCGATACCGCTCGAAGCGAGGCTGCGCTGAACCGCCTCGACGAAATCCTCCTGGTGGAATTGCCGGGCACTGACATTGACCGACATCTGCAGGGACCGGGTGCGGGAGTCGCTCTCCCAGGCTTTGAGCTGGGCGCAGGCCGTATCCAGAACCCACTGGCCGATGGCCAGGATGAGCCCGGTGTCCTCGGCCAGCGGGATGAACGCATCCGGCGACACCATCTCCTGGTCCGGCGGCATCCAGCGCAGCAGGGCCTCGGCACCGAACAGTTCGCCGTGCTGATCGACCTGGGGCTGGTAGTAAAGCCCGAACTCCCCCTCCTCCAGCGCCCGGCGCAGCGCCGCTTCCATGACCGTGCGCGAATCGATGGCGGCCTGCATCGCCGGATTGAAGAATCGAACCAGATTGCGCCCGGCGTCCTTGGCCTGATAGAGCGCCACGTCGGCCTGCTTCAACAGCACGTCGGCCGACGTATCCTGGCCGCGGAACAGGGTCAGGCCGATGCTGGTGGTGCCGTGAAACTTCGCCTCGTTGAGGTTCAGCGAATAGGGGTGGTTGAGGGCGAGGCGCACCTTCTCCGCGATCATCTCGGCCTGGTTGGCCGCGTGCTGCTCGTCCTGGCCCAGCGCTTCCAGCATCACCACGAATTCGTCCCCGCCCAGGCGGCACACGCTGTCTTCCTCGCGCACGCTGGCGCTCAGACGCCGCGCCACTTCGACCAGCAGCCGGTCGCCGACGTCGTGGCCCTGGGTGTCGTTGAGGGTCTTGAAGTGATCCAGGTCGAGGATCAGCAAGGCGCCGAACTCGCGGCTGCGATGGCTCGACACCAGCGCATGGGCGAGACGGTCCATCAGCAGCCGCCGGTTGGGCAGCCTGGTCAGGGCGTCGAAATAGGCCAGGCTGCGGATCTGTTCCTCCACCTGCTTGCGCTCGGTGATGTCGCGCACCAGGCCAAGCACATAGGCGTGTCCGGAAAATTCGAAATGATTGGCGCTGATCTCCACCGGAAATGTCCTGCCGTCGCGATTCCTGTGCGTGCTTTCGTAGGTCATCGCCTTCTGCGCCTTAAGCTTGTCCCAGGTGGCCTGCCACTGTTCGTGCTGGGTGCAATCGCAATCGACATCGATCACCCTGAGCGTCAGCAGTTCGTCGCGCGAATGCCCGAGCGCCCGGCATGCCTCGTCGTTGACGTAATGAAAGTAGCCCTGCTCGTCGGCCAGATAGGCGGCCTCCTTGACGTGGTTCAGCGCAAAGTTCACCAGCGCCAGCTGCCTGTTCGCATATTCGCGCTCGGTGATGTCGCGGGCGATGCCGAGCACGCCGAGGATAGTGCCGTTGCCGTCGCGCAGGGGCGTTTTCAGCGTTTCGAGCAGGGCACGGCGGCCATCGTCGGCGTAGGTCACCCATTCCTCGTGCCGGATCGGCTGCCCGGCCAGCATGACCTCCAGGTCCTTGCGACGGAAATATTCGGCCAGTTCGGGTTCGACGTAATCGAAGTCGCTCTTGCCCCTGATGGCCGACTCGGGCGCGCCGTAGAAAAGCTCGAATGCCGGGTTGCACATCCGGTAGGTGCCGTCCGCATCCCTCAGCCAAACCAGGTCGGGAAGCGAGTCGAGGATCAGGCGTTTTTGCTGCTCGCTTTCTTCCAGATCCCGGGTGACGGTCTTCAGCAGGGCATGCTCGCGCAACAGCGTGCTTTGCTTCAGCATCGCCAGAAAGACGACGACCGACGCCCCCATATAGACGACCTGACTGACGGATTTCGGCACGCCACCATGGGGGTCGGCCAGGATGACCGCGAAGCCGGCGACGACCACGGCCACCAGCGGCATCAGGCGCAGGGAGCCTTCGCTCCAGCGCTCCCACAGGGCGCTGCGGGAGGGCTCGGGGTTCCAGTACAGCGTGGTCAGGCCCATGCCCATGATCGAAAAGGAAAACAGGCTGTTGAACCAGGTGCCGTCGCTGGTCTCGCCATCCAGCGCCATCGAATTCCAGATCATCCAGCACACCCCCGTGACCGCCAGGGAAGCCAGGAAGAGCCAGTAGCTCCAGGAGAATTTCAGGCGCAGGGTCGGAGCGGCGACCAGACCGATGCACGCGGCCGTGAACAGACTCACCGGATAGGTCACCAGCACCACCAGGGAAAGCAGCGGCATGTCCCCGCTGCGCGGCAGATACAGCACCAGAACCAGCGTCATGGCGGCGATGGCAAGAATCGAGGCATCCAGCAGCAGGGTCTTGCGCTGGATGCGGTCGGCCATGCGGAAGGCCTCGATCAGCAATCCTGCGCCCACGCACGGGCCCAGCCACAAATAAAACAGGTCGGAGGGCGAAGGGAAGCCGGCATACCCGGCCAGGGTCTGGATATCCCAGATGATCTGGCCGACCGCATAGACAGTCAGGCCGATCGCGATCCAGCGCAGGCCTCTGACATTCCTGGTTTTTGCCGCTCGCACCCCCAGCCAGGCAAACAGGGCCGCCATGAAAGTGCCTGCCGTCCAGTGCAGGTTGTCGAAGAGCCGGATCCAGTGCAGGTCCTGCGCGACATGCGTGCCCACCACCCCGGCCATAAGACCGGCCAGGCCCACCAGCAGCACAAGGTGCCGGGGCGACAGGGAAATGGATTGGCTGGGCTGGCTCATCGATATCAATATTGTTCTGTGTAGTGCCTTCAATAACGATGGCCACGAAATGCACATCGATCCTGACCCGCGTCTTTCTGCTGGCATCCGGCAAGCCGATCCGGACAGAAGCAGAAGTCGCAACCAGGTTGCCGATGTGGCCTTAATAATCGGCTCAACGGCTGGAATACTTAAGGTTTATTGGCGACAAGCGAAACTGAACACGCCCGGGCCACGAAGGACGGGCAGTGTCAGCGGAACAGGAATAAAAGCCGGCCGGCGAAGAATCGACCCAGGAAGGCCTGAACAAGTTGATTCGGCTGATGCCCCTGCGGCTCTGGCCAATGGATGGCAAGACAAGCATGTCCTGAGCTCGCCGAAGGGCCTGTCCTGCGTAAATCGAAGGACTCACCACAAACGAAATCAACCACTTACCGCTCGCCCTGAGCTTGTCGAAGGGAGCCCGTCAAAGGACTGGCTCAGGGCTTCCCTACCCGGCCACGCTCTGGATCAGCCAGATCACCCCGCCGGCGACGGCGACACAGATCAGGCAGGCGAGCAGGATCTTCACGAATGTCGGCATCGGCTACTGGTGCTCCTGTTCGCTATTTGACGCCGGCCGGATAACCCACCGATTGCGCCAAGACGATGCGCTGATGTTTTCCCAGACCCAGGGCGGTGCCCAGAACCTCGCGGTCGACCAGGCCGCGCACCACTACCGCCAGACCGGCCGACGCGCTATATAAATAGACGTTCTGGGCAATGAAGCCGGCATCGGTTGCACTGTAGAAGGCCTTGTCTTCGGCGCTGGCCTCGGTCATCCGGTCCAGATCGGCCACAAACACCAGGTTAACCGGTGCGTTGGCGACATAATCCTGCATGCCCGTCAGGGGGCGAATATCGCCCGCCACCACACGTATCAGGGTATGGCTCGACGGATCGTAGCGATACGCGCCCTCGGCGGTCGTCACGTACACGTCGATCTCGCGCCAGTCGTGGGCCGAAGGCGCGGTGCGCCGGCCCGTCTGCGGACGGTTCACACCGTTCGCCGCCCACAACAGGTTCGACAACACCTGGGGCGGCAGCGGCTTTGCGGAAAACTCCCGCGTCGAATGCCGCGTCATCAGCGCCTGCATCAAGGGCATGCCACCCGCCGTTTCGGGCGGTGGCAGCCTGATCGTGCCGGTTTCCTGTGCCTGTCCCATCCCCATCGTGCTCATCATGATCACCCCCACATATCGCCACACGTTCATGGTCGGCTTCTCCCCTGGATAAATCGCGTCTCTTTAACTCTAGACCCTCTGCACCGTTCGGCCGCCTGAGCTTGTCGAAGGGAGCCTGTCCAGGGGAGCCGGTCGAAGGCCAAGTTCCCCCTCATCTCCCGACCAGCCCAACACATATGCCCCTCTGGAATCGAACTCAATCAACCCGCGCAAAACCGCCTATTTTTAAAATGGACTAACAGAGAAGGAGAAAGATGATGGCTGTCGTCAACATTGGTCATTACTACGCCGAGTGGATGCCCTCCGGGTCGCCCGACAAATCCGGACGCGGGCGCATCATCCTGCGCAGCGCAACCCGCCTGACCGAACTGTTCCGCCTGACCAACCTGGGTTCGGAGGATTACCGCAACCTGCTCCACATGCTGCAGACCGAAAAGCCGGTGTTCTGGGATAGCGAGGCGGGCTGGCTGCGAACCGCGCATCCGCAGATGCACGATGCCGAGCCGGTGGGGGAGCAGGAAGGAAACTAAGACATTGGCTGCCCGCTATTCGAGCGGCCCCACTTGGTCCGAATAGCGTCCATACGTCGGCAGCCAGGATGATTTTCAGCGTGGCGCGATCAAGTTCGGGACCAAGGCGGGAATATCACTTCGGAAACGATGGGTACGATCGGACGAGAAAGCGGGCGACCCGCTCAACCCTCGATCACCAGCTCCGCCACATCGAGCATCAGGTAATGGGCGTAGCGCCCCTGCTCGCGGCTGCCGTCGTCGCTGACGATCACGATGCGCGACTGGCCGTCGATCACCGCGGGCGTCACCCCTTCGGCATGTTCGAAGCCCTGTCGGTCTCCCACGCGGACACGGCGCGCCGGCTCGTCCGCGCGACCGCTCCAGAACCAGAGGTGGAACGGCACCTGCTGCCGTCCCACCGGTCCGCTGATGATGAGGTGGCCACCCAGGGCAGGCACCGTAGCCATGCCGCGTATGCCGTCACCCCCCAGGTCCAGCGCGATCAAGGCAGGCGCAATGCGGGGCGTCTCGTCGGCCTCGAAAATCGCGGCGAGATTCTCCACGCAGGCGATGATGGCCCGTCCCTCGATCAAGGGGCTGCGAAAGCCGACGAACAGGCGCTGACCGTCCGCACCGATTTCCAGCGCCTCGGTATTCAGTCCGCCCTGGGCCTTCACATCGGTGATTTCGGCAGCCGCAGCGAGCACGGGATGTGCCGCCACCAGGGCCGGCTTCAACTCCCGCACCAGGCTGTGCGCCGCCATCCGCCCGCCTTCGACGCGAAAGCGCACCAGCTTGTCGCGCGCTTTCTTGACTTTGCCGGAACCGGACCGCGAGTGGGACGTGAGCGCATAGACAAAGCCTGTCGGGTCGATCGCCAACGCTTCCAGGTCATCCAGCTTCCACACCGCGTCGTCTCCCTGTTCGGGGGGCAGCAAGGGCGTGCTGCTCACCTTCCCATCGGCAGCGATCGTCACCAGGCTGAAGGGATGCACCTTTTCATCCTCGACTACCAGGAAACGTCCGTCCGGCAGCTGCTGGATGGCAGAGGGTTCATAGAGCCCGGTGAAGGGCACAAATTCAGGCGTGGCGGACATGGGCGTGTTGGCGTGAGCGAGGCGGCGATTGGGGGGCGGCAGACGTAATCATGACGGCAAGGCACCGCGCTCAGGCACCCGTGTCCGTTCCCGGAAGCCGAGGAGCCGGCCGTCGGTGCTGGCGAAAAGCGTTTCATGCATGCGGGTTCCCTGGTCATTCCGGATAGGGGGACAGTGTTGCCTGAGCCCGATTATCGCTCGCAATCGACGCGCGTCGTCGGTCACGCGTTCTTCCGGTTGATCGGGTTGGCCGCCACCCGCATGAGTACGTCCTTCTCGTCCGGCCTGCTCCCCGCGATGAGCAGCGATGGCTGGCCGCGCGTTGTCGGCGCGGCCACCCTCTCCGTCCGGGTTAGGCGCATGGGCGGGTACTATTACGCCTCCACTTTTTTGTCAGCCCTGCGCACACGCCGCCACAGTCCCGATGATCCGTCCGGTCAGCGACCTCCTCACCCGGTTTACGCCGCACCCCGCTTCGCCGTGCATCTCCGGCCCCCACGCCTTGCCGGCCGACCCCGCAGGCCAAGATGCCCGCTTGCGGCGCTGCGCATGAAGGCGCCCGCCCCCACCTGCCTGCAGGATTGCATCGCCCACCATCAGTCCGTCGTTCCCGGTCTGGCCGACTTGGGCGCGCGCCTGCAAAGCCTTTCCGCATCGCGCGACGCAAACGGGCTCGATGCGCTGATCGACCTGTATGAACAGTGCTACCCCCTGCTGGAACAGGCGATGTGGTCCGGCGAGGCGGATTTTCACCCGCTGCTGGCGACCTACCAGGCGCTGTTCCGCGAGCAGGAGGCGCTGGTCCGGCGGCGCAGCGAGAATGGCCAACCTGACGACCGGCACCACTTCATCCTCAGCATCCCGGTGGCGGATCGCCCGCCGCACCTGAAGGCCTGCCTCGAAAGCATCTACCAGGTCTGCACGCTGTTCGACTACGGCGGCCACGCGTCCGGCACCTGGGACAAGATCCAGGTAGTCGTCAACGAGGACAGCCGCGACGAAGCCAACGTCCGCCGGCATATCGAGCTGGTCGACGAATTCCGTCAGAAAGGCCTGCGGGTGGTCCACTTCGGGCTGGACGAGCAGTACGCGCTGCTGCAGGCCCTGCCGCCGCACACGCGCGAACGGCTGGGCACCCTGCTCACCACCCAGCCGCGGGACCGGTTCTACCTCAAGGGCCAGGCCGCCAACCGCAACCTCAGCTATCTGAAGTGCCTGCAGCTCACCGAAGACACGCGCAACACGCTGTATTATCTGATCGACAGCGACCAGTCCCTGTGCGTCAACCGGCAAACCGCCGCCGGCGAAGAGGTGGTCGTTGCGCTGAACTACTTCCACGCCATCGACAGAATCTTCCGCAGCACCGACACCCTCATGCTCACCGGCAAGATGGTGGGCGACCCGCCGGTGTCGCCGGCGGTGATGGCGGCCAACTTTCTCGATGACGTCACTGCCTTCTTCACCCGCCTGGCCGCATTGCGCGCGGATCAGCCCTGCCAGTTTCACGACCTGACCAGGCAGCCGCTGGGCGACGCCGCCTATCACGACATGGCGAGGCTCTTCGGCTTCGACAACCAGCCGGAGACCTTTCCCTATGCCTGCCGGCTCGCCGGCACGCACGACCACAACGCGTGTCTGGCGGATTTTGCCCGGCGGCTCAGCGCCTTCTTCTTCGGCGAGCATCTCACGCGCAAGACCTGGTTCGCCTACGGCAGCGGCTTCACCCAGCTCGCCCCCGCGCGGACGGTTTATCCCGGCAACTACATCGTCAACTACGCCGGGCTGAAATACATCATCCCCTTCGGCCACCTGCGCTTGCGCATGTCCGGTCCCACCGCCGGGCGGCTGATCGCCGCCGAGATCGGGCATCGCTTCGCCTCCTTCAACATGCCCAACCTGCACCGCCGCACCACCGAGGCGGGGCCGGGCGACGACTTCCGCCCCGGCGTGGACGTGGACGAGGACGAGGCCAGCGTGGATTTATCCAACGAGTTCGAGCGCCAGTTCTTCGGCGACCTGATGCTGTTCTCCACCGAAGTGCTGGTGAAAAAGGCCGACGTCACCCGACCCTTTGCGCAAGACGTGATCGAAGCCGTCGTCGCGCAGAAAGAAGCCGAACTGCTGGCGCTGTATCAGCAGAAGCACGATGCCATCGTCGAGCGGAACCGGCAGCTGAACGACCTCGTCTTCCACGCCGGCCATTGGTGGCTGCATGCAAGCGAACATTCGCCCGCCCTCGCCCACGCACTCAGGCAGGTCCGCGCCTTCCTCGACAACATCGACCGCAACTTCGGCGAGCATGCGCTCGCCTGGCGCCAGATCCAGTCCGCCGAGCACCGCGCCGAGCGCAAGCGGCAGATCGTCGAAGCCCTGATGAACTACCGCGCCGAGCGGGATGCCTGGGATAGCCTGTTTTGACGGCGCCGACACTATTCCCCTCGCCCGCTTGCGGGAGATAACCAGCGACTTGCCCGCTTGCGGGCCTAGTCGAGTGGCTAGTAGTTCCATCAGGGGTCAGGGGAGAGGGCGGCGTTTGCACTACGTGAAAGCGAGGCCATCACAACTCGCCCCCTCTCCCCCACCCTCTCCCCCAAGGGGGCGAGGGAGAAGCTCACGTACCCATTCCCCTCTCTCCGGCTCATCGTTCTTCCATCCCCCGCTTGCGGGACTGTGGAAGGGTCGCTGCGCAGCAGCGGGGACCCACCGGCGTTCTCCCCTCTCCCGCTCGCGGGAGATAACCAGCGACTTGCCCGCTTGCGGGCCTAGTCGAGTGGCTAGTAGTTCCATCAGGGGCCGGGGGAGAGGGCTCAGTGGCGAGGGCCGCCCCTAAAGCGTGAGCGAATCCGCCGCCCCCGCAACAATCTCCTCGCGGCACGCCCGATAAACCTCCTCCGCCGCCCTGAGCGCCTCTTCGGGAATTTCGATATGCGAATAATCCGTCCTCGCCTTATCGATGCGTCCACTCCGAACCCGTTCCGACGTATCCCCCCGGCGCGCCCTCCCCGTCTGACTGAACACCTCATACCGCTCGCTCAACGGCGACTCCAGCGCCAGCCATTCCGTCAGCCTGGGCAGCAGCTTCTCCGGCGCGCGCAGAAGCAGCTCCGCATCGAAGTAGGTGTAGGGCCAATCGGTCGTCCGGCAAAACTCGACGATCGCCCGCACCCGCTCGACGTAGTACTTCGCCGCCTCGACCGGCGAGGCATACAGGTCGGGATCCGGCTTCTGCCGAAACAGATGCACGATGCTCCTGATCGTGTGTTCCGGCTCCGCCAGCGCGACCAGGATCTTGATATCGGCCGTGCCCAGCCGCTCGGGCTTCAGTGCATAGTCGTTGTGCAGCAGCTTGTCGAACAAGTAGCTGCTCCCCGGCTTCAGCCCCTCGTCTTGCAGGAACGCCTCCAGCTGCCGGTCCAGCGCAGCGGCCTCCTCGTAGGCGAGGTGCATTTCGTAGTAGCCATTGATCTGCGGGTGCGAGCCGAGGATATGCCCCCCCAGGCTGGTGTAGGCTCGCATGTGGCTCAGCAGGAAGATTCTGCCGAACGAGCCAGATGAATCGCTCAAGGAATCAGACTTCATTGCTTAACGAACTGCCTCAAATCCCCAATGTTTTGCGTTGACTCAATTCCGCCCCAGAAATAAGGAAGGGCTCCGAAGAGCCCCATCGCCAAAAATCAGACGCATCGTCAGGCAACCTGCTTATCCAGCCAGTCCTCTACGATCTTGCCATTACGATAAACCACGACATACCCCACAGAACGCCGCGCCGCTTCGGAATTCACTAAATCCAGGTCGCGCACAGGCGCTTGCCCCTTCTTTTCTGAATTTCTCATGACGTGTATCCCTCGTCGAAACGAACCGGCGCTTCGCCCGAATTATCGTATAGAACCCACTCGTCAACCAGCGGCCTATCGCCCATCTCGAAGTGCAGCCGCCCCGCTGTCCGCCCAGCACAGGCAACAAAAAACCCCGGCATGCCGGGGTTTCCTGATTCAGCCAACCGCGTGCTTACGCAGCCTGGATGTTTGCCGCCTGCTTGCCCTTGGGGCCGGGGACGACATCGAAGCTGACGCGCTGGTTTTCCTGCAGCGACTTGAAGCCGCCTGCCTGGATCGCCGAGAAGTGCGCGAAGAGATCATCGCCACCGCCGTCCGGCGTAATAAAACCAAAGCCCTTGGCGTCGTTGAACCACTTAACAGTACCTGTTTCCATTGTGTATTTCCTTTAATAAACCTGCTTGGGCAACATGCCCGATCCATCGAATATCAAGGAAAAGTCGACAACCAGAGGCACCGCTAAAACATCTTGAATCCTACAGACGCAAGTCAGAGGCCAGTTTGGCGAATAGGTTCAACTTTGTTTTGGGGTGGCGCCGGTCGCCCGCCGGGGATCAGGCCGGACGCGTGCCCTTGCAGCCGGGATATTGAGAACAGCCCCAGAACGCGTTGCCCGAATTCGCACCTCGCTTGGCGGTACGCTTCACCATCGCGCTTTGGCAAACCGGGCACGCGGGAGTACCCGCAATCGTGACAGCCGGTGGAACTGAAGCCGCCTTATTCGGCACACTCACTCCCGCGATCAGCGCATGCAGCGCCTTGCCATCCATCAGCTCAATGTTGCGGCCCACGGCAAACGCCCGAGCATCATCCGTAAATACGCCGGACGTCACCACAAATCCGCCGGTAGCGCCCTTCGCGGCCATCACCCCATAGAGTTCGCGCACCGTAGTCACGCCCACCTTGGTGGCCTTCCATTGTTTGCACTGCACAAGAAAAGTCTCGTTCCCTTTTTTCAAAGCCAGGTCAATTCCGCCGTCGGCACCGCCGCCCCCCGTCTCGGTCACCGCGTAGCCCTTGCGCCGGAAAGCTTCACCCACCAAAGCCTCGAACTGCTGCCAACTCATATTGTTGAGCGCACCCCGGTCAGGACTGGCAGCCACCTGCTCATGCAACGCACGGCGCTTGAGACGACCAAACGCGGATATAGCCGCGCCCACCAGCAAAACGAGAGGCAACAGGTATTGGCCAACTGACACCAGTGTCTTGAAAAGGGTCTGGCCGACAATGTCGCCCATCCTTCCGGACTGCGCTACTGCCGTCACTTCGGAAGTGGCAACGCTGTGTAGCCACACATACGCAACAATCGCGAGCGCTACCCCAACCCACCAAGGGAGTTTGCTGGTTATTTCAATCAGATCTTCAGCAAGGTTTTGTCTACGGCGTGCCAATTGTTTTCCTTTTGGTTATGAGTTAAAAAACTGTTCAAACTGCTTCGCTCTCAAGAACCAGCAGCTCTTTTGTCGCCCGTGTCATGGCCACGTATAGCAAACGCGCTTCTTCTTCAGTCGCCACTTCTTCGCCACTCGGGATGCTCGCGCTGGGGATCGCCACCAGTGGAAATTCCAGCCCCTTGCTGCTATGGAAAGTGATCAGCTTCACCGTGTCCTGCTTATCGCCGAATTCAATGTTCTTGTGGCCGGTGATCGGGATGCCCGCTGCGGTGAAGGCATCATTGATCACCTTGCCTACGGGATTCCAGTTGCGATAGAGAATGGCCATGTCCTTCCACGCAGTGCCATCCCGATGGGCCGCCTTGAACTGCTCGATGATGTATTTCGCCTCGTCCCTCAAAGTGGGCAACTTGATCAGCATCGGCTTGGGGCCACGCTGGCCTGCGGATACCGGCAGTAAGCGGGGCACGCCGTCCTCGCCAGCTTCTGTCGGCATGAGCAGTTCTTTGGCAAACCGGGATGCAAATTCCAGAATCTCCTGCGTATTGCGGTAGTTGATCTTCAGAACCGTCGTCCGTCCCTGCGCCTGCACACCCACACTCTTGAAGCTGAAGTTGAGTTTGTCACCGCTGTGGTAAATCGACTGGGCATCGTCATACAGCACCAGCAGCGCATTGGTACGTGGGTCCACCATCTGCACCACCAGCTTGAACCATTCCGGTTTGAAGTCATGGCCTTCGTCGATCATGACCGCCTCGTACTGCCCGGCCGGGATCATCTGCGTATCCACGCCCCGGATGACCTTGTCCACCATGTCATCCCAATAGCCTTCCCGTTTCGCATTCCCTTCCGGCAGCCCCACGTTATAGGCGGTCAGCTGGCGATGGCACCATGCATGAAAATTCTGCACGATGACCTTGTCGGCCACGCCCTTTTCTTGCATCCAGTGTTCCAGCCGCTTGGCCAAGGCCTTGTTGTAACAAAGGATCAAAATGGGTTTGGTGCACACCTTGGCCAGATATTCGGCGCGGTAGCCGAGGATCAGCGTCTTGCCGGATCCCGCCACGCCATGAATCACACGGTGGCCTTCGCCCAGGCTGCGGGCAAGCTGCTCCTGCTGCAAATCCATCACCCGCAAAATATCGGGTAGCGCCGCAGATTCCGCTTCCACCTGGTCGAACAAACCACCCTGATTTGGTGGCAGGCGTATTTCGGGAAACATGTGCCAGCGCACCCGGTCGATTTGCGGCAGCCCGAGGTTGCCAAAGCCGGGCACGGTGAACATATCCCATAGCCGCTTCTGGAAGGCTTCCATTTCCACCGACTCGACCATCTCGTCCTGGCCGATCACCCGATGGGGTTCCAGCACATCACCCAGGTCCGTGCTTTCAAACTGCTTGCGACTGATGTTCGCTAGCACCACTCCATACGCCCAAGGAAACAGCAGCTTGCCCTGCATGCGGCCACTGCTGAAAACCAGCTGCGGGTCTTTTTCCAGCACGCCAACCACAGCATGCGCATATTGGCGGGCCTGCTCCAGCGGGTTGGCGGCATGCACCAGCCCTTTGGGGGTCAGCAGGGAAACGTCCGACTTGGTAATCGACTGGATCGTATCTAGCTTCCAGTCCTTCACCTCCAGAATCAGCAAGCCCCGTTTGGGATGCAGCACGACAAAATCCGGATGCCGCATCGACTGCCCGATCGGCACGTCGTACCAACACAGATAGTCGTCTTCGAGTTTGGATTCAAGGCGTTGGGCAAAGCGCTTCTCACCGGAGGTCATGCGGGAAGCGCAGGAGGAATAATTTGGGATAAGCGTGGTCATTTTTTCGTTTACGGCTCAATAAGGGTTTTCTTGTACCCGCCGGCATAGAAACCCACCGGACTGGCGCCAAAAATATCGGACCTAGTTTCTCTGTTGATCCGCTGCCAGCAATGTGGCAAAAACCTCCGGCCAGAAACGGTCGAACACCACCCAGTTGCGATATTTCCTGTTCCACCTGCCGCGTCCGCGGCACACACCCTCCACCACCTGGCGGGCATCCGGGTCAAACGCATGCCACACCGCAAAATTTCCAAACGGCAATTTTCGGGCAACGACACGAGCACCACGAATATTGAATTCCCAAATCGGTTGCGCGGGAGCGGTACGGGGTTTCTGCTCTGAGACAGGCTCCGGTTCCGGCAGATTGATCCAGCGGCGGCGATGCGGATCAGCCACCACCGCATGCCGCAGTGTCTCCCAGTCCCAAAATGAGGACACCGAATTAGTCAGGACGATTTCCACTGCAGGCAGACCCAGGCGTCGAATCTTTTCCGTCTTGTCATGATCAACCGGATTGTGCACGGCAATCTCGATCACCATGTCTTTGGCCCCATGGCCGTAGGCATCGGCAACGATTTCCGTGCCCGCCTCGCCACTACCCAACCGATATTCCAGGGACACCGAATCGAAGCAAACCTCAGCACCAAGCTGCAAACCCATGCCAGCAAGCTGCTGGGGCAAGATCAAACGCTTTTCCCGCTGAATGATGGCCTTGGCTGCCAAATGGAGCGCGGTTTCTGTACAGCCAAACCCATCGGTCGCCAGGTAGTGGGAAAAATGGTGCTGTCGCACCTCGCCATGCCGCCCAACCAGCTTCCCGCCACATTTCAGGCAGACACACTCGCAGGCCAGGCCATTGGCCACTTCATCGATATGCACCTTGCGGCCATCTGTCGCCAACGCAAAAGTCATGGTTTCCGGTTCGTATGGCATGATCAAAACTCCGTTTTAATGAAAAGACAGAGCCCAATCTGGACTACCGAATGCTGAAAAAACAGTCCCAAACTCTCGTCGAACCCTCCACGAGGGTTGGCCAACCTATTGATACAACAGAAGAATCTCCACCCACTCCATTGGCTGGCATTTCTGACGCTCAGCCGACGGCTGCAAGTTGTCTGAAAGCCTACGTCTCAGACCACGGCGAGAACAGCAAGACCTTCCTGTTCTTGGAAGCGCTGGCTTCTGAAATGCTGGAGCAACTCGGCAAAGGTGGGGACAAAGGAATCGGAACGAGAGATATTTATCGAATCGCGATGGCGGCGAAATTGAAATCACACCCAGACAAGATAAACACCGATCAAGCGACACGCTGGGTCAGCGAGGCGTGGAATGGTTGGCTAAAGAAACGAGATGAGCGTTTGGGCGGGCTACAAGAGTTTGCCGCGAACCAAGGTCTGCCCTTCTATCCCTGGCCAGAGAAAAAGGGGGATGGCAAAGGCGGTTCGGGGCGCTCTTCCCTTTACACCATTGAAGCGAAGCCATTGACGATCCAGCCAAACGCGACATTAGCCACAGCAGACGCGGACATTCTCTATATCCGTGAGACAACCCCCAAGGCGGCCTGGTGGGCCAGCTGGTTCTTTTCCAAAGAGTTTCACCTAACCGGTTGGCGGAGAGCACTTTTTCTCACCCCGGCCATCGTCATGCTGTTGGTGGCGCTGGGCGTCTTCCTCATCGTGTGGCTAACGCTCTCTCAGCAACAAGCCATGGCGCCTAACCGTGTTCTTGTCTTTGTAATAACTGCCTCGGTTATCGGATACGTCGCCTGGCGGTACGTTGCGGGAGTAGCACGCCTGGGGGACAAGCGCATCATCATGGCGCCGGACATCCTGCTTAACTTTCGTGAGTACAACGTGCAGCTTGAACTCACCAGAGCCGACAGAGCGCTTAGTGCACCCAGCCGCTTAGGCCTCGTGCGTTATGCCGCAACCTGCCCCATCTGCGGAGCAAAAGTGCAAGTTAACGGCGGGCAGCGTGAATTTCACGGGCGTCTTGTGGGCCGCTGCCAAGAAAGTCCGGACGAACATGTATTCAGCTTTGATCGGGTTACTCGCTCCGGGAAGAATTTGAGAGCTACCCTCCCCCACTAAGCTATGTAAACAGCGCAGTGAATCCCCCCGGAGAACCACCGCCGCTGCGCAGTTCGAAGGAATCCGTGTGCACATCCACGCACAACACCTCCACACGTGGACGTAAGTCGCCGACCGGGGGCAACAAAAAGGTTGTCTCCTTTGAGCCCCGTAGGCCCTCGTGCCATGGGTAGATCAAGGCCAAACGCTCACATTGGTACTTAGTAGCGTAGGCATGCATTTGGTAAATGTCTGCAGGTGTTGGTTTTAGATATCCAGACTGACTGACCTCGACGCGCTTCCACTTGGCATCACCAATTGCAGCGACTTGACTGCCATGCCACATCACCAAGTCTGGTCTTAACGCAAAGGCTCGGTGGGTCTGCGACCCAGCAAGTGAGGCCAAGTAGCTTCCAGCATCCTGCGAGGTTACTTGCATACTGCGGAAGGTACCCGCACGCCGGCGCAGGACCGAAGCGATAGCGGACTGAAACAGGAGATTCATGTCGAACAACAAGCCAGGCGCGTCATTTTGACCAGCGCGGAGGTCGGGAGACTGAAGCGAAAGAATCCAGCGCACCCAATCAGCCACAACCCGATAGCGCATCGCATGCCGATTGAAAACCAGGCGCTTGAACTCTCTCAACTCAACCCGGGCATCGTCCACCTCATCAAAGACAGCCATTAACTCAACCCAGCGGCGATTCAACTCCACGCTACGTATCCAGGGTCTGACAGCTCTCAAGCCCGTCTTGATAAGTTGGTTCCAGATATTGTCAGCGGTTAGGTCGTCAAACCGGCAGGCAATTCGATCTGGGCGGTTGGAGTGGACTGCAAACTGCCGGCTAGCAACGATACAACCGCGCACAACCTGGAGGTCTTCCTCATGAACCATGTATTGACGTAATAGGCCACCACGAACGATCTCCGTCACCGCATCAAAGAAAGCCGAAATGAACACTTCAAGCAGCGGTGCATGCCGTAGGTGTTGGCCAACCGAGAGATGCTGGAACAAGGGGAATTCTTCTGCCTGTCGCAGCAAACGTAGAAGCACACCACGACACTCCGCGGCCGGCTCAAGGTCAGCGACTTTTGGCAGAATCTCCAACATGCGCTCACCCAAACTCACTACGCCGCAATACTGGGCGAGCCGTACAGAACGATAGCCACGTCCGCAAAAGCCGGGCCGCAGCTCGCTAAGGAAGGAGAGGTAGTCCGCTTCGCTATTGGTTAGGCCATTCCCATCGTGTCCGCCGACGGGAATGGGCCGATGCTCAAACGCTGTCAGCGTTGGAGAATAAATTGCCGGTGTCACCGGTTTAGGCCGCTTCGTCTATCTCTGCACTAGCCACAGCTGAAGAGTAGACACCGCTAAAGCTGTCCTCAGTCCAGCTGTCATCGACCGTGACGACATACTTAGCCCGCTCCGCAACCGTTCCATGCGCAGGGCTGCCCGGAAATAAACTGCTGTAAGGCAATAGCTCGCGGCCAATAAATGGTGCGGCTGATTGCCCTGTGGCTAGAACCATCGCCACTCGGGACAGATCATCGAAAAAGTACTCCTGCAACAGCGGAATGATTTGCACGCGGAAAATCCGACGCAAATCAGCAAGCGAAGTAGCTGCCATCAGATAGGCATGCCCAATACGGTGATCACGGTCTAGCAAGTACTCCAGCCGGTCATTGATGCGTTTGAGTAGATTGCCCAAATGCACCGACCCAATATAGCGATCGATCACCTCATAGTTTGGCTCCATCTCCTGAAACTCGAAGCGACGTCGCAGCGCAACATCCAACAGCGCGATCGAGCGGTCCGCCGTATTCATCGTCCCGTAAATATCCAAGTTGGCGGGTACACCAAAAGGTGGCTCAGTCACATCCGCCCCATCCCCACCTGGGAGCTGCACCAGCATGCCTTGCGTCACTCGACCTTGGCTATCGAATACGACCCGCTTGTCAGTCTCGATCAGAGTAATGAGCTCACCGAATACCTTGGCGATATTGGCGCGGTTAATCTCATCAATAAAAAGCGCATAGCGTTTGGAAGGGTTAGCCCGTGCTTCATCGCAGATTTGCTTGAAGATGCCATCAACCAAACGGAATTGTGTCGTCCCATCCTCGGCCGTCATAACGGGCCGAATCCCGCGAATAAAATCTTCGTAGCTAAATGAAGGATGGAATGTCACCACGCGATATCGACGAATGGGTTCCTTTGCACCACCAGGCCCCGCATGCAGCAATCGGACCAGCTCAGCTGATTCCTCATCTTGTTCTTGCCAATCCGCTAGCAACTCCCATTCACCGCTTTCACGTTTTGAAAAAATATAGGGAGGCCGCCGAATGCTTACCTTTACCGTCTCCACAGCCTCAGGCGTATGTTCTTGCAAGTAGCCCCATAACGTCGCGTGCACAGATGCCGTGGTTCGACCGCGCTGTTTTGCCTTAGCCTGCACCAAAGGGTGATCACGAATATCAGGCACCCGCGCTGAGCGATTCAGGTTCGCGAGCGTTGCCGCAATGACTGGCCGCCAACCGTAGTTGGTGAGCAGCTCCTGTAGCCAAGTGTCGTAGTCCACCTCGCTGGGCGCATCCGTATAGTTTGCGTACTGCTCTTGCAACCAATAAGTCTTACCAGTACCCGGCGGCCCATAAAGAATCAAATTCTTAGGTGTCTGCTTAGCCGAAGGCGCAAAAGATTCGTCGGTGAACATAGGCTGCGCGGCCTCCACGCGACGTGCGTAACCAAAAGCACTTTGATTTAAGAGAGCATTACGTCCGACACCCTCTGCAGGTTCAAAATCTTCTAGCGATAGCATTGGCTTCAGCAACTCCATATCAGTCACATAAAGCCAGGTTTTGC
The DNA here is from genome assembly GCA_041736375.1 of Thiobacillaceae bacterium. Taxonomy (GTDB): domain Bacteria; phylum Pseudomonadota; class Gammaproteobacteria; order Burkholderiales; family Thiobacillaceae; genus Thiobacillus. Next base: position 10,490 of record JBGSTQ010000241.1, on the reverse strand, counting down.
AGATTTCTGAGTTACTTGGACCTGTACGTGTTTTTCCAATTAGCTCAGGATCTGTAATTTCAGGCCAAGGGCTAATCATGCCTTCGTTGCCACGTAACGTACGGAAATCATTAACCTTCATGCGTGCGGTAAAACGTCCACCGCCAGCATTTAGATAGCAATAAAATGGCGCCCCGAGTTCTGCATGGAACTCTTCACGGATTGGAAAACTCCACCAACTCGCCCAACCACCTTTGGCTGCGATGATCGTTTTAATTCTTTCTACATCTGTTGAACCAACATCATCCCAAGTGCCAAGAAGGCATAGCGTGCTAATACCTCGGGCTTGACTTCGGATATCGATAAGCTCAAATCCCAATCGTTCAAATACCCGTGCGGCTTCATCGGTCGTAAACGTAAATCCATCGGGCAAACCGGGAAGATTTCTGAACACTGATTTAATGGGCTTGCTTTGCCCACTGACGACAACATGACGATAGGCTTCCCTTCCGCTTTGTGTGCGCCATTGCTGTTCAGTTGTTCTTTTGAAAGCGTCGTTTACATCTTCAACTGAGAAACGTAATGGGCTGCCGTGCATGGTGAAGGATATTTTTTCGTCGGCAGTGGAGATGTCCGCTACACGATACTGACCGGTGTCGCCAATGCGCCAGAGAAGATCGCAAATGCTTTGAATGTCGTTAAGCAAATCCGCTTCATCAGGTAGAGAGCTAATGTCGTATTTTTTAAAATAAACGACAGCTTGCTCATAACGGGTACCAATGCCCTGTAAGGCAAGAGACCCAGTTGGCAAAGGGCCAGGCCCAAAACCGTTTGGTGCTGAGAAATTCGACTGTAATTGCTGCAGCCACGAGGCACGGATTTCACGTGGCGTGTCTTGCACCCCCATGACCAAGTTGAGATAGACAGCACGCATGTTCTCAGCAAAGGCCAGTACAACGTAAATCCCTCTTTGGATGCCATCCGTAAGCCGTGGGTCCATGATCCCAATCCATGGAACGGCTGGCCAACTACCAGGCAATTTTGTGCCCTGCACCGAAAAATCCTTTTCGCTGCCAGGCTTATTAATTAAATGCGCGAGCTCAGTTGGAAAAGCATCACGTATAAAAGTGGCTAAGGGGTGATCTCGAAGTGGTTGAGTTTTGGCCGTCAGATATTCACTAGCGACCTTTTGGATACCGTCCCTGATGCTCATACTTCCCCCTCATTTGTTCTTATTCCAGTGCGGCAACTATGCGCGCGCATCCGACCCTAGCTTATTTCCAGTCTGCTACTGATCAGATCGATTTCTTAGCCGAGCCAGAAAGCTGTCCATACACCTTATAGCCCAGCCACTTTGAAACAAGCTCCTGCAACTCGGGCTTGCCCATGTAGTCGGTGAACAGATCTTCGTTTAGCTCCATGCGCTCGATAAACAAGGATTCCAAGACCTGTCGAAACACGAGTTGGAATTTGTCGAGCGAGTTGACCTCCGCTGCCTTTTGCAGTGATTCGTTCTGCGCCGCCGCCTCGGCAATCTGATCGAAGAAAAGTTGATCAGCCTCATTCAACTCACCGCCAAAACGCTCGTTGATGATGTCAACGAGACGCGACAGGGACACGTGCTCCTCGCGAACCATACCCGTGCCCACTTCTCGAGGTCCGTCGAGTGGCTTGATATAGCCCTCGTTAAGACTGATAGAGCCTTCGCTGATTTTCTGCAGCCGGTAGTAATCGAGTTCGACCTCCTCGTCGAACTGATAGCCCGGACCACTTTTACGTTTGGGCAGTTTCAGAGCGAGGTGGCGTAAGTAGGCAAACAGCTTTTCGAGGTCGCTGTCCTGATAGGGAATGACCTGGCTCAGGAAGCTGTAAAGATTTCTGAACGCCTGCAACTTGCCCCGCCACAGCTCAGCCTCTTCCTCTTCGGAGTTCTGCAACTGGGTGAAGCGCGCAACGGCCTGATCCAAAATTGCATTCATCGCCTTGTGGTCCCCTGGGCTTTGACGCCGCTTCGGCGCGAAGAACACCCTGGAGAACTCATCCACCTCCATCTGAAGGTAGATGGCTGATGCATCCAGCTCCGACTTAACCTCGTAGAGCTTGTCCGGATCGACCTGCTCCCCCATCACCGATCCATCGTAATACTGACGAAAGGCCTCTTGGATCTCGGCGGGATCGTTGACGAAGTCCAGCACAAAAGTGTCGTCTTTCAGCGGGTGCGTGCGGTTCAGGCGGGATAGGGTTTGTACCGCCTGAATGCCTGCTAGGCGTTTATCCACATACATTGTGTGCAGCAGCGGCTGATCAAATCCAGTCTGGTATTTCTCAGCCACCAGCAGTACACGGAAATCCGGTTTTGCGAAGGTGTCGGGCAGTTCCTTTTCCTTGAGCCCGCCATTCATCCCCACTTCCGTGTAGGTTTTCTCGGGAACCTTGTCGTCTTCGACGGTGCCGGAGAACGCCACCAGGCTCTTGATCGGATAGCCCTTTTCCTGGATGTAACGGTCAAACTCCTGTTTGTAGCGCACTGCCTCCAGGCGCGAGCCAGTGACCACCATTGCCTTGGCGTGGCCGCCGATCTTGTGGCGCGTGAAGTGTTGGAAATGCTCGACCATCACTTCGGTCTTCTGGCCGATGTTGTGAGGGTGTAGGCGCATGAAGCGGGCCAGCGCCTTGGCCGCCTTCTTACGCTCGACGTTGGGGTCGTCCTCGGCTTTTTTGACCAGCTTGTAGTAAGTCTTGTAGGTGACGTAGCTTTCCAGCACATCCTCAATGAAGCCTTCCTCGATGGCCTGTCGCATGGTGTAGCGGTGGAATGGCTCTCCATTGCGACCGAAGATCGCCAGGGTCTTGTGTTTGGGTGTCGCGGTGAAGGCAAAGAAACTCATGTTTGGCTGATGGCCGCGCTTGGCCATCGAGCGGAACAGGCGCTCGAGCTCGACTTCACCTTCCTCCTCAGCCATCTCCTGGGCCTTGCGGCGCAGCTCAGCACCACCGAGCACGCCCTTGAGTTCCGTCGCCGTCTCGCCTGATTGCGAGCTGTGTGCTTCGTCGATGATCACGGCGTACTTACGGGTTGGCAGGTGACTCTTGCTACCCTCGCCGCGCTCCTCACTCAGCTTGGCCAACTGTCCCGATACGAAGGGGAACTTCTGCAGCGTCGTGATGATGATCGGCACACCGGATTCCAGCGCTTCGGCGAGCTGGCGTGAGTCCTCGTCGATCTTTTGTACCACACCCTGGCGGTGATCGAACTGGTAAATTGTGTTTTGCAGTTGGCGGTCCAGCACCACGCGGTCAGTGATGACGACCACGCTATCGAACAGGCGTTCATCACGCTCGTTGTGCAAGCTGGAGAGCCGATGTGCCAGCCAGGCAATCGTATTGCTCTTGCCGCTGCCGGCAGAGTGCTCTACTAAATAGTTGTGTCCCACGCCCTCAGCGGCAGCCGCCGCCACCATTTGACGCACCGCCTGCAACTGGTGATAGCGCGGAAAGATGAGGCTTTCCTTGCGCACCTTCTTGCCATCCTCAGCGACCTTCTCTTGCACATCCACATGCAGAAAGCGGGCGAGCAGGTCGAGCAGGCTGTCGCGCTGCAGGACCTCTTCCCATAGGTAGGCTGTTTTGTAGTTGCGGCCTTCGCGGTCTGGCGGATTGCCTGCGCCACCGTTCATGCCACGGTTGAAAGGCAGAAAATAGGTTGCCGGCCCCGCCAGGCGCGTGGCCATGTGCGCCTCTTCGGTATCCACCGCAAAGTGCACCTGGGTGCGTTTGGTGAACGCGAAAATCGGCTCTCGCGGGTCCCGGTCGTGCCGATATTGATGTATCGCATCAGCGGCGGTCTGTCTGCTGAGCGGGTTCTTTAGTTCTAGGGTCACCACAGGGATGCCATTGACCAATAACACCACATCCAGCGATTTCTCAGAGCGCGGACTGAAATGCAGTTGGCGGGTAATCCCAAGGCGATTCGCCTGGTAGCGCGCCTCCAGATCCGGGTTCAACCCATGCGCCGGGCGGAAGAAGGCCACCCGCAAGGTCTTGCCGAAACACTTGAACCCGTGGCGCAGTGTGGCCAGCGTGCCGTGGGTGTCCAGCCATTTGCACAGCGATTCCAGCACGCGCTCGCCGGTTTGGTCGCCGTGCAGCGCTTCCAGCTTTTCCCAGATTTTGGTTTGAGTGTCCTGAATAAACGCCAGCACTTCGCTAGGGAAGATGGCCCGCTCACGGTCGAAACCTTTGGCATCGACCCGCATGTAGCCATCGCCCAGCAAGACTGACTCGATTGCGGTTTCAAAGGCAGCCTCGCTGGTCGTCTTCATGCGGCAAGCCTCCCCAATTTCTTGAGCAGGTAATGAGCGACGATCTGTGAAAATGGGGAAAGCTCTCCCCCAATGGAACCATCCCATTTCGGCAGTTCCTTTGCATGGTCAAGCTTGGAGTCTCCCAGTCCCTGAAGGAAGCCCGTGAGCGCTGCTTTGCGGTTAGCGACAAGCCGGGTCCAGTTCAGGTTGAGGACATCGTTCAGTGCTCCTCTAACTGCCGCATCATCCGAGGTAATCTCCCCATTACCCAGAAACCGGATCTGCCGTTCGATGGGGTGGGCTGGATCGCAGACACTGAAACAGAGATCTGCGTTGCCCTTGCGGCTGTCGCAGTGCTGCTCCCGTTCTGGGCGGCCATGGCCACCCAGGCAGGCACCAAATAGGTTGGTGAAATCAAGCTGTCGCGCAGGGTACTTAGTTTGGCATTGCCAATGCTCGATCTTCATCCCCAAAGGCGTTGCCCGGATGCGTGATTGGCAGTAGCAGCAAACACCACGCTGCTCGGCTACGAGAGCATGCCGCAACGTCTCCTTGTCAGCATAGTTGTCGTAATTAGCATGCGGCTGCTTTCGATGCAGTGTCAGAGATGCGGGCTCCGGTCCTTTCTGGATCGTCCGCATTTACTCGGAACCCTCAAGAAAACGGATCAGAGAGCTGGCGCGGGTCAGCTCCGGTTCATCTTGTCCCAACTTTTCCATCAAATCAGCAATCACGGCGCGGGCGTCGTCGAATTGCTCCTGGTCTATCAATTCAAAGAGGCGTTTCAGTTCGCCATCCACTTGCCGGTTGCGCACTGGCGCACCCATGAACTCCTCCAGGATGCGGTTGGCATCCATGCCGTAGGCTTCGGTGGGCACGGTCCTGCACACCTTGCCATCTGCAAACTCCAGGAAGCGCACGCAGCGCGCCTGTACCTCGCCCAGCACCAGTGGTGAATGGGTGGTCACCACGAACTGACAGGCCTTGAATACTTCGCATAGGCGCCGCAATACGTCCCGCTGCCATTTCGGATGCAGATGCAGCTCGATCTCGTCGATCAGCACCAGCGCCACACCCTCGGCGACTGGGTCTTTGCTATCCGGGTTGGCGATGGCGAGGCGCCGAGTGAGGTCAAACACTAGCGCCAGCAGGCCGCGTTCGCCATCGGAGAGCTGTTCCAGAAAGAAAGTCTGACCACTCTTTGTTACGCTGAATCGCGGCGGCCGTCCCTCGTGCAACGCCAGGTTGCAGACATTCGGCAGGAAAGTCCCAATCGCCCGCTCCAATTGCTGGAACAACCGATCTTTTGTCGCAGCGTCTTTTTCCGCCACCACTACCCGATACCAGTTGGCAAAGTCGTTCAATGACACTTCGAGCTGATCGAGGGATTTGTCATATGCCGTTGCTGCATCGACCTTCTTTGTCTTAGGCAGCACAGGCGGCAGCCGTGACAGAAACCGTGAGGTTGAATAGAAAACGGCAAGTGGCTGCTGACTGCAGCCTTGGAAGGCGCCGATCAGTTCGTCGGATGTGATTGTCGCGTCATCGGGCAGGATGCGGACTGCAGCGATATCCGTTGCTTCATCAAGCTGCATTTCTATTCGGCGTATTTCGTCCACGATGTCCTGTTCTTCCTTTGAACCTTTCTTTGTTTCGCGGGTGGAAAAACGCAGGTCATCGCGGCGCTTGAGTAAACTTTCGGCCTTGTCAGCCGCCAGCGGCGCGGCACGGGTAAGATCGACAATAACCTTTGCCGCATCGAGTCCCAGAGTCACCGCCAGCGACAGCCCGGGCTTGCCCGATTGAACATCGGTATCGCTCAAGCCAAGCGGGTTTTCCCTAGACACCGTGAACTTCGGCAGTGCCAGGGACATTGCGCTCGTTAGTGCCTTCAGCACGCCGGACTTGCCAACGCCGTTGACGCCGGCAATCACCGTCACGTCATACGCAAAGTCGAGGTCGATTTGATCGAAGCCTCTGAAGTTGGCCAGGGTGAGTTTCTCTAGCTTCATCCTGGCATCTCCTCCAGCGGGATCTGGCCGGTGACTGCGGCGGTGATCAACGCAGCGCGGCGTTCCTTGGCAAGGTCAATTGAACGACGAAGCAAGCTCTCCATTTGCAGCATTTCAGCACGCTGTTGCTCGATAAACGACACAATGGCCCGTTGTTCGGCAACCGGTGGATACGGGAAGTGGAGAGAAAGAAAAGCATCTGTGTATAGGCGCAAGAAACCTTGTTCACCCGTACCCAGACCTTTTGAAGCTGATCTGAAAACCGCTTGAAGAAGTGAAGTCTTGAACAGTTCGAGGAAGTACTCAATGGATAACTCTTGGTCCACAACATCGAACACTGCATAGTCAGGACTGACCAATCCCGATTCTGTTGCCACTGCAATTAGTCCGCTGGCCGCGCGCATTCGGTTAATTACCATTTGGCCAGGCTCAATCTTCTTGAACCCAGTGACGTCACTCGCTTCCAGAACCTTTTCTGAGACATCGTTGTGGGGAACAAGACCTTTTCCCATCCGCAAAGAAAGCAGCGTCTCTTCGCCCGTCTCCGTTCGCCTGTCGACTTCGCGAAATAGACCCTTGGCCCGTGGCTCGTGCCAATGCGCCGGAATCTCCCCCAGCCATTCCTGGTCGGAGGGTTTGAGCGGGGCGTTGGGGTCGAGGCCGCGGGTGACGACGCGGCTAATGAGGGCGGCGCGCTTCTCTTCCAGTAGCGCGAGCATGTGCTCCTTCTCGGCAATCAGGCCATCGATGCGAGCGGTTTCGCGGTCGAGGTAATTGGCGATCATGCGCTGGCTAGATTCGCTCGGGTACGGCATTCGCACCGAACGAAGATCGTCGGCTGAAAGTTCCATGAAGGTAGAGCCACGTCCCAAGGCTTCCAGCGCTGGCCGCAAGTGAATCAGGGCATAGTAGTAAAAGCGCTCATCAACGCCGGCCAATTTGGTCAACAGGAAGCAACCCTGATTGCAGGTGGACGGCACGGCAAGAATTGCAGTTTGTCCGATCGGGGCGCGTTTCGAGAGGACGATCGAACCCGACGACGCAAGACTGACCCCGCAGTTCTTGTAGCCTTCCTCAGTGATGCGTCGGCGAGTTTCGCGTACGTATCGATCCGGGAGTTTGCCTAGATCTTCTGGCGTCACCCAGTTGATGTCGCCATCCCAGTACTCGTCAACGCCGCTCGAAGGCGTTGCGCCGGATTTGGTATCAAAAAGAAAGCGAAGTCGTCTTGCTTCTGGACCAGCAGGGATCGTGAGCGTCACTCCGTCACCTCTCGCAACAACTCCAAAATCCGCTGCTCCACGCCCGCCAGCTCCGCATCAATCTCCTTCAATGGACGCGGCGCCTTGTACTGGAAGAACACGCGGTTGAAGTTGATCTCGTAGCCCACCTTGCCAATGCCGCCGTCTTGCTCGTCCAGGGCCTCACGGTCGATCCAGGCATCCGCCACATAGGGCCGCACTTCGCGAAGGAAGTAGCTGACGATGTCTTCCTTGAGCGGGATGTTTTCCGCGTCCTTCAGCGCCGGGTTGGGTTCGTACTCGATATGCTTGCCCTTGCCATCGGCATGCAGGCCGAGCACGACGTGCAGTTCGTCCGGCGTGATGCCGGCCGGCAGCGTCTGACCGGGGAACAAGGTCTGACGGTCTAGGGGTTCAGGCTTGTGGTGCTTGGCAACTACCGGCGCGGCCTCGGGGTCGACCGTGGTGAAGCAGTCTCGGAAGATTTTCTTCTGTGCAGTGCCTTTGGCGCCCTTGGCCCAGCCTTCGATATCGTCCGGCAAGCGCTTGAAAATGGCCTGTACCTGTTCCCATACGCTGTTCCAGTCCAGATACGGTTCGTTGCCCAGTGCATCTTCCACCGCCTGCAGGGCGTCGAACAGCTCGGGGCAGACGTTGAGGAAACGCTCTCTGGCCTCGACTTCAAGTTGGAAACGCAGGCGCAGTGGTCGGTTGACGCTAATGCGGCGGTAGCCGAAGTCGGTGTTGTCGAACACGCAGCTGGTCTTGCTGTCTTCCGATGCGCCGTGTTCGCGGGTGAGGGCATCGATGGCGGCCTGATCGAGGTAGCGGCGCTTGTCGCCGAGGCTACGCTTCATCGGCGTCCAGCGTTCGCGGGCGTCGATGAGCTGGATCTTGCCCTTGCGATGCGATGCCTTGCGGTTGGTGACCACCCAGATGAAAGTGCCGATGCCGGTGTTGTAGAACATCTGCTCGGGGAGGGCGACGATGGCTTCGAGCTGGTCACGCTCGATGATCCAGCGGCGGATCTCACTCTCGCCGCTGCCGGCACCGCCGGTGAACAGGGGCGAGCCGTTGAAGACGATGGCGGTGCGCGAGCCAGGCTTGTTACGGTCTCCTGGCACATAGTCCTGAAACTTGCTCATCATGTAGAGCAGGAACAACAGGGCGCCGTCGTTGATGCGCGGCAGCTTGCCGTTGTAGCCACGGAAGTTGGGCCAGCGGTCGATGATTTTCTTCTCCGCCTTCCAGTCCACTCCGAACGGAGGGTTGGCCAGCAGGTAGTCGAACCGGTTGTCGGGGAAGGGGTCGTCGGTCAGCGTGTTCCCAAGCGCGACTTGGCTGTCCTTATGCCCTTTGATGAGCAGGTCGGAGGCTGCCACCGCGTAGGAACGCGGGTTGTAATCCTGGCCGAAGACCTTGACGATGGCCTGCTCGTTGTGGGCACGTATCCAGTTCTGCGCCTCGGCCAGCATACCGCCGGTGCCGCAGGCTGGATCGCAGATGGTGACGATAACACCGGCCTGCGTGAGCACTTGGGTATCGGGCTCCAGCAACAGGTTGACCATGAGCTGGATGACTTCGCGCGGGGTGAAGTGATCGCCGGCCGTTTCATTGGCCGCTTCGTTGAATCGTCGGATCAGGTCCTCGAACACCAGCCCCATGGTGATGTTGTCCACCCGCTTGGGGTGCAAATCAATTTCGGCGAACTGGGAGACCACCTGATACAGGCGATTGGATTCTTCAAGCTTTTCGATTTCCTTCTCGAACTCGAAACGCTCGAAGATCTTGCGGATGTTCTCGGAGAAACCGTTGATGTAGTCGGCTAAGTGGCGGCCGATGTTGTCGGGGTCGCCTTTGAGCTTACGAAAATCGAGCTGGCTGTGATTGTGGAAACCCAGTGGCTTGCCGTCGTCATCCTTGGCTAAGTTGTTCAGGATGGCATCGACGTTGGGCTGGCCTTTAGCCATGAGCTCCGCGTGTTTCTTGAGCACGGCGTCTTTGCTGGGTGCCAGCACCCAATCGAAGCGGCGCAGGACAGTTAGCGGCAGCATCACACGCTCATATTGCGGAGGGCGGTAGGGGCCGCGAAGCAAGTCAGCAACGGACCAGATGAAGTTGGCAAGTTGCTGGAAGTTGGTGGGGGTCATGCTTTTAATTGTCCTTGATGCAGAAGAAAGCTAACAACACGTTGCTGTCCTATACGACGTTTGTGTTTGCCGTTCCAACAAAACAAATGATTGCGGGGCGAGGTCGATGTCCTTGAGCGGAGTCAATCTGCAGGGTGGCTGATGTAGACATGCCAGGCTGTCTCAACCAGCAACAAATCACTATTCCCCCTCCCCTATGTTCCGGCTGTGGCGCCAAGACGTCCCCTTGTTTCTTGTCATGCGGATTCTCGCATAGCTCGTCAGCTTAACGGCGGCGGCATGATCACCCCAGCGGACCCGGCGGCTGCCGGATCTCGTCCCACGCGGTCTGCGCCGACAGGCGCACCCGCTCGGGCAGCGTCAGCTTGCGCTGATAGCTGATGTGCAGCACCCGTCCCCGCTGGCAGGCGCTGCGGATGATGTCGTCGCTGGTGGCGAGTTCGTCGACCAGGCCCAGTTCCAGCGCTTGGCTGCCGAGCCAGGCTTCGCCGGTGGCGACCTTATCCATGTCGAGGCGGGGGCGGCGCTCGTGCACGAAATCGCGGAAGCGCGCGTGGATTTCCTCGAGTTCCTCGCGCAGCTTGTCGCGGCCGGCATCGGTGTTCTCGCCGAACAGGCTCACGGTGCGCTTGTACTTGCCGGCGGTGAACTGTTCCCAGTCGATGTCGCGGGCCTGCAGCCAGCGGTGGAAGTTGGGAATCTGCGCGATGACGCCGATGGAACCGACCAGTGCAAAAGGCGAGGCGACGATGCGGTCGGCCGCGGCCGCCATCAGGTAGCCGCCGCTGGCGGCGACGCTGTCGA
>JBGSTQ010000182.1:0-3351 GCA_041736375.1 Thiobacillaceae bacterium | reverse complement strand
CGCGGCATGCGCTCCGGCACGCTGGCGACGCACCAGATCGTCGGCATGGGCGAAGCCTTCCGCATCGCGCGGGAGGAAATGGCCACCGAGAACGAGCGCATCCGCATGCTGCGTGACCGGCTCTATGCCGGCCTGAAGGATATCGAGGAAGTGCACCTGAACGGCGACATGGATCAGCGCGTGCCGCACAACCTCAACGTCAGCTTCAACTTCGTCGAAGGCGAATCGCTGATCATGGCGATCAAGGATCTGGCGGTGTCGTCGGGTTCGGCCTGCACCTCGGCCAGCCTCGAGCCGTCCTACGTTCTGCGCGCCCTCGGCCGCAGCGACGAACTGGCGCACAGCTCGATCCGTTTCTCCATCGGCCGTTTTACCACCGAGGAAGAAGTCGATTACGCCATCAAGCTCCTGCACGAGAAGATCGGCAAGCTGCGCGAGCTTTCCCCTCTATGGGAAATGTTCAAGGAAGGCGTCGACCTGAATACCGTGCAGTGGGCTGCACATTGATTTTGAAGTGAAGGAGAACGCACATGTCTTACAGCGCTAAAGTACTCGACCATTACGAAAACCCCCGCAACGTCGGCTCCTTCGACAAGGAAGACGAAGGCATCGGCACCGGCATGGTGGGTGCGCCCGCCTGCGGCGACGTGATGAAGCTGCAGATCAAGGTGGGGGCCGACGGCCGCATCGAGGACGCCAAATTCAAGACCTACGGCTGCGGCTCGGCGATTGCCTCGTCCTCGCTGGTGACCGAATGGGTCAAGGGCAAGACGCTCGACCAGGCGATGGAAATCAAGAACACGGCCATCGCCGAGGAGCTCGCGCTGCCGCCGGTGAAGATCCACTGTTCGATCCTCGCAGAAGACGCCATTAAGGCCGCCGTCGCCGACTACAAGCAGAAAAAGGGTCTGGAGTAAGCCATGGCGGTGACTCTCTCGGAGCGCGCAGCGCAGCACGTCACCAACTACCTCGCCAAGCGTGGCAGGGGTGTCGGCATCCGCCTCGGCGTACGGACCACCGGCTGCTCCGGCATGGCCTACAAGCTGGAGTTCGCCGACGAGGTTCCGGAAGGCGACGAGGTCTTCACCAGTCATGGCGTGACGGTATTCGTCGACCCGAAAAGCCTGGCCTACCTCGATGGTACCGAACTCGACTACGCCCGCGAGGGCCTGAACGAAGGCTTCAAGTTCAACAACCCGAACGTCAAGAACGAGTGCGGCTGCGGCGAGTCGTTCAACGTTTAAGGGGTCAGGGGTCGGGATTCAGGGGTCAGGACTTTTGTGCGGCCTTCGGCCGCGTTTTGAAGAAACAACGCGTGGCGCTAAAGCCCCTGAATCCTGAGCCCTGGATCCTTGCCCCTGAAAATGGATTTCACCCAGACCCACTACGAACTTTTCGACCTGCCGCAAACTTATGCGATCGACCGGGAACGTCTCGACGCGGCCTATCGCGAGTTGCAAAACAGGGTCCATCCGGACCGTTTTGCGGCGCAGCCGGAAGCCGAACAGCGCCTGGCCATGCAGTGGGCGACGCGGGTGAACGAGGCGTATCAGACGCTCAGGCATCCGGTGAACCGCGGGGTGTATCTGTTGAAACTGCAGGGCATCGATGCACTCGAGGCCAGCAATACGAAGATGGCGCCCGCCTTCCTGATGCAGCAGATGGAATGGCGCGAAGCGGTCGAGGAAGCACGTGCCGGCAAGCGTATGGCGGCGCTGGATGCCTTGTCCGACGAGTTGCGCATGGCCCATCGCCGTATCGAGGCGCAGCTGGCTGAACTCATCGATTCGGCGCACGATTTCGAGGCGGCCAGCGAGGCCGTGCGCCAGTTGCGTTTCATGGACAAGCTGATCGCCGAAGTGGGCGACGTTTACGAAGAACTGGAAAGTTAAGATGGCTTTGCTGCAGATCGCCGAACCCGGCATGTCCACTGCTCCGCACCAGCACCGGCTGGCGGTGGGTATCGATCTGGGCACGACCAATTCGCTGGTCGCCACCGTACGTTCCGGCATCGCGGTGGTGCTCGACGATACCGCCGGGCGCTCGCTCCTGCCTTCGGTGGTGCGCTATCACCCGACGGGCGAGGTCGATGTCGGCCATGTCGCGCAGGCATCGCAAAACAACGACCCGAACAACACCATCGTTTCGGTCAAGCGCTTCATGGGGCGTGGTCTGGCCGACATCGAGGATATTGCCAGCTTGCCGTATCACTTTCTCGATGCGCCCGGCATGGTGCAGCTAAAAACCGCCGCTGGCGTGAAAAGTCCGGTGGAGGTGTCGGCCGAAATTCTAAGAGTGCTGCGACAGCGTGCCGAAGCCGCGATGGGCGGCGAACTCGTCGGCGCAGTGATCACCGTGCCGGCGTATTTCGACGATGCCCAGCGCCAGGCCACCAAGGACGCCGCGCAGCTGGCTGGCCTCAACGTTCTGCGCCTGCTCAACGAGCCGACCGCCGCGGCGATTGCCTACGGCCTCGACAACGCGTCCGAAGGCGTCTATGCGGTCTACGACCTCGGCGGCGGCACGTTCGACATTTCCATCCTGAAACTGTCGAAGGGCGTGTTCGAAGTGCTGGCCACCAACGGCGACTCGGCGCTGGGCGGGGATGATTTCGACCAGCGTGTGTTTTGCTGGATGGTCGAGCAGGGCCGCTTCCAGCCCCTCTCGGCAGGGGACATGCGGCTGCTGCTGACCAAGGCGCGCGATGCCAAGGAAGCCCTGACCGAACACGCCGAAGTGCGCGTGACCGCGGTGCTGTCGACCGGTGAGATGATGGATGCGACCCTGACCCAGACCGAGTTCAACGCCATGACCGCCGGTCTGGTCAACAAGACGCTAGCGCCCACGCGCAAGGCCCTGCGCGATGCCGGCCTTGGCGTCGACGAGATCAAGGGCGTGGTGATGGTCGGTGGCTCGACCCGCATGCCGTGCGTGCGCCATGCCGTAGCCGAATTTTTCAGGCAGACGCCGCTGACCAACCTCGACCCCGACAAGGTCGTCGCGCTGGGGGCGGCCACCCAGGCCGATGTGCTGGCGGGCAACCGCGCCGGTGACGACTGGCTGCTGCTCGACGTGATCCCGCTGTCGCTGGGCCTCGAAACCATGGGTGGGCTCACGGAAAAAGTCATCCCGCGCAATACCACCATTCCCACCGCGCGCGCGCAGGAATTCACCACCTTCAAGGACGGCCAGACCGCGATGAGCGTGCATGTGCTGCAGGGCGAGCGCGAACTGGCGTCCGATTGCCGCTCGCTGGCACGCTTCGAATTGCGCGGCATTCCGCCGATGGTCGCAGGCGCCGCGCGCATCCGTGTCACCTTCCAGGTCGATGCCGACGGTCTGCTGTCGGTG
>JBGSTQ010000149.1:0-2372 GCA_041736375.1 Thiobacillaceae bacterium | reverse complement strand
GCTGGAAGACCGCGAGCGCATCGCCGAGCTGATCGACGGCGCCGATATGCTGTTCATCACCGCCGGCATGGGCGGTGGCACCGGCACCGGCGCCGCCCCGGTGGTGGCCGAGGTTGCCAAGGAGCTCGGCATCCTCACCGTCGCCGTCGTCACCAAACCCTTCATGTTCGAAGGCAAGCGCGTGCGCGCCGCCAACACCGGCATCGAGGCGTTGAGCCGCCACGTCGATTCGCTGATCATCATCCCCAACGAGAAGCTGATGCAGGTGCTGGGCGACGACGTCTCCATGCTCGACGCCTTCAAGGCCGCCAACAACGTGCTGCACGGCGCGGTCGGCGGCATCGCCGAAGTCATCAACTGCCCCGGCCTGGTCAACGTCGACTTCGCCGACGTGCGCACGGTAATGAGCGAAATGGGCATGGCGATGATGGGATCGGCCCAGGCCAGCGGCGAAAACCGCGCCCGAATCGCCGCCGAACAGGCGGTGGCGAGCCCGCTGCTGGAGGACGTCAACCTCGCCGGTGCGCGCGGCGTGCTGGTCAACATCACGGCCTCCTCGAGCGTGAAGATGCGCGAAATCCACGAGGTGATGAACACCATCAAGGGCTTCACCGCCGAGGAAGCCACCGTCATCGTCGGCCAGGTGCTCGACGACGAGATGGAGGACAGCCTGCGCGTCACCATGGTCGCCACCGGACTCGGCAACCCGGTTGCCCGCCAGCAGCCCAAGCCGATGCACGTCATCCGCACCGGCACCGACGACATGGCGATGGCGGTCGGCGGCAGCGAGGAGCTGCCCAGCGTGATGACCAATCGCCGCGCCCGCACCATCCAGGCGATGTCCGACTCGGGCATCGACACGCTGGATATTCCGGCGTTCCTGCGCAAGCAGGCGGATTGAGCTGAGGCGTCGTGAAGCGCGATGAACACCGGGAACTTGCTGGCGTCCGGCAGGCTCCGACCTGTCAGGAGGGCCCTCTTGGCCCGGTGTTCGGCGTCGCCCGGGGGGAAGCCCTGCACTTTTGGCAGACGCTATTAAAATGACAGGATGATGAAACAACGCACTCTCAAGGAACCGGTCCGCACGACCGGCGTCGGCCTGCACACCGGCGTCAAGGTCCAGCTCACCCTGCGCCCGGCACCGCCCGACACCGGCATCGTCTTCCGCAGGATGGACCTGGAGCCCGCTGCCGAACTCAAGGCGGATCCCTATCTCGTCACCGATACCCGCCTGTGCTCGATGCTCGAGTCGGGGCCGGCCAAGGTCTCCACCGTCGAGCACCTGATGTCGGCGCTGGCCGGACTGGGCATCGACAATGCGCTGGTCGACCTGACCGGGCCGGAGATTCCGATTCTCGACGGTTCGTCGGCCCCCTTTGTCTTTCTGCTGCAGTCGGCCGGCATCGTCGAGCAGGATGCGCCGAAGCGCTATGTGCGCATCACCCGGCCGATCGAGGTGCGCGACGGCGACAAGTGGGCGCGTTTTGTTCCGCACAACGGCTTCAAGGTCGAATTCACCATCGACTTCAAGCATCCGGTATTTGAAAAGAGCGGCAAGACCGTCAGCATCGATTTCGCCGACACCGCCTACACCAAGGAAGTCGCGCGGGCCCGCACCTTCGGCTTCATGCACGAGGTCGAGGCCCTGCGCAACAGCGGCCTCGCGCTGGGAGGTTCGCTCGACAATGCCATCGTGATGGACGAATACCGCGTGCTGAACCAGGATGGCCTGCGCTACGACGACGAGTTCGTCAAGCACAAGGTGCTCGACGCCATCGGTGATCTGTACCTGCTGGGCCACCCCATCATCGGTGCCTTCGAAGCCTACAAGTCCGGGCACGCGCTCAACAACGCCCTGCTGCGCGAACTGCTGCAGCATCAGGAAGCCTGGGAGTTCGTCAGCTTCGAGCGCGAAGAGGACGTCCCCCCTGCCTTCGTTCGGCTGCATCCGCTGGCCGCATGATCGTCATCCGCCTGCTGCTCGTCGCCCTGCTCATCGCGGTGGTGGCGCTCGGCCTGGCCTGGCTGTTCACCGGCAACCGCAAATACCTCGGCCTCATCGGCCGGGTGCTGCGCTTCGCGCTGGTGGTCGGATTGATCGCCGTGCTGATATACGTGGTGGAGCGGCTGGTATTGCGCTGATCAGCGACTGGCTTGCCTGTTTGCTGCCCCAGTCCTTCCGCGCGGATTTTGATTTTTCACTCGCGCAGCGAGCGGCCTAACCCAGATCCCCGACGTACCAGTCCATCGCCTCGGCCAGGCCTTCGCCGATGCGGTGCGTCGGCTCGTAGCCCAGCCGGGTGCGAGCCTTGCTGATGTCGGCCAGCGAGTGGCGCACGTCGCCGGCGCGGAAGTCGCGGTACACCGGCTTG
>JBGSTQ010000108.1:0-6820 GCA_041736375.1 Thiobacillaceae bacterium | reverse complement strand
GCCCGACGCCCGCGCAGCGATGGCGGATGCCGGGCTGGCGTTTGCCGCCCGTCACCGCGGGGCGGCAGCGCGCACGGCCGAATTTATTGCGCCGCTGCTGGCGGGGTCAGATACTGGTCGATCTCGACCAGATCACTGATGCCAAGGGTGCCGACGGCGGACTTCAACGCCAGTCCGGCGAGCAGGAACTCATAGCGTGCCCCGGCCAGATCGCGCCGGGCAGACAACACCTGCTGCTGGGCGTCGAGCAGATCGAGGTTGGTCCGTACGCCGACCTGCAGACCCAACCGGGTGGATTCGAGCTGGGCCTGGCTGGAAATCAGCGCCTGTTCCAGCGCGCGCACGCGTGCCGCACCGCTGTTGATGTTGAGCCATGCCTGACGCGATTGCAGACTGGCCTCGCGGGTTGCGGCTTCGACGTCCTGGCGCGCCTTTTCCTGGTTGGCGACAGCCTCGCGCACGCGTGAACTGGTCAACCCGCCCTGGTAGATCGGCAGGTTGAGCTCCAGGCCGATGGCGGCAGTACGGGTGTCGATCGGTACGGCGCCGATAGGCTGGTTGTTGTCGACCGAGTAGCTGGCGACCGCATCCAGGGTCGGATAGTGTCCGGCGCGAGTGCGTTTGATTTCCTTGTCTGCAATGGCCTTGGCGATGCGCTGGATCTCGGCCTGCAGGTTGCCCGCCGATGCGCGAAAGGCCCAGTCGTCGATGCCGCCGCCTTCGATCGGTTTGAGCGGCGTATTCTCAGCCAGGACGTAGAGGGAATCGGCCGGCTTGCCGATGAGCTTTTCCAGTGCGCGCAGACGGACCTGAAGGTTGTTCTGCTCGGCGATTTCCTGGGCCGTGGCAAGATCGAAACGCGCCTGGGCTTCGTGAGTGTCGGTGATGGTGGCGGTGCCGACCTCGAAGTTGCGCTTCGCGGAGGCGAGCTGCTCGGTGATCGCGGCCTTCTGGGACTGGATGAAGGCGATGTTGTCCTGCGCCTGGAGGACGTCGAAATAGGCCCGCGCGGTGCGCAAGATCAGATCCTGCTCGGCGGCGGTCAGCTGTATTTCGGTAATCTTGACCTCCAGCTGCGACTGCTCGTACTGCACCCAGTTCTGCATGCGAAAGATCGGTTGCACGGCGTTGATCCCGATCCTGTTGGAGTCGAAATCGCTATCCACCAATTCGCCGCTGATGTCCTGGTAGCGCACATTGCCGCTCACATTGACGTTGGGCAGCAAGCCGGCACGCCCCTGCGGCAGTTTTTCCAGGCCAGCCTGGTAGGCGGCGCGAGCGGACGCGAACTGCGCGTCATAAGCGAGCGCATCGCGGAAGGTGTCGGAAAGGTTTCCGGCCAGGGCGGCGGGACTGAACGCGACGCTCAATGCGAGGATCAGTGGTTTGTATGACATGGTGACTCCAGTACTTAAAAGCGGTCAGTAGCGAGGCAGGGTGGGGTCGACTTCATCCGCCCAGGCGGCCATTCCGCCCGACAGGTTGATGACGTCTCCAAACCCCAGGGTTTCAAGGTAACGGGCTGCGTGGTAGCTGCGTACGCCATGGTGACAGATGACTACGGTTTCAGCCTCTTTGTTCAATTCATGCATTCGCGTGGGCAGGTCCCGCATCGGGATCAGCACGGTTCCGGGCAGATGGCATATCGCGTATTCCCAGGGCTCGCGCACATCCAGAAGCATGGGCACCGCGCCATTCTTGAGGTGCGAGACCAGATCTCCGGGACGGAAATGGCGCACGCCGCGATCCGCTCAAAACACGAAGGCCGCCGGGTGCGGAGCGTTGACCAGCGCCTTGACGCAGGTCTCGAACAGCGTGACGCTGCGATACGCCCCCGGCGTGATGCAGGTGACCAGTTGCGCCTGCATCACCGGCGCCTCGCCGACGATGGCGAACAGCCGGCCGCCCACCTTGAGCCGGCGTACCAGCGCATCGGACAGCAGGGGGGTCGAGCCAGTCAGGACGATGACGTCGAACCCGGCCGCGTCGTCCCAGTCGCATGCGGCATCGCCGGTGTGCAGTTGCACATTGCTGATGCCGTGGGCACGCAGCTTTTGTCCGGCGGTGGTGGTGAAGTAGGGAAGGATGTCCACCGATACCACTTCAGCGGCTTCTGCCGCCAGCAGCGCGGTGAGATAGCCGCTGCCCGTGCCGATCTCCAGCACGCGGTCGGCGGGTCGAAGGTCGAGTTCCTGAACTACCCGTGCTTCGAGTTTGGGGGTCCACATGGACTCGCCGTGCCCGAGCGGGATTTCCATGTCGACGAATGCCAGGTTGCGGTGGGCCTCGGGGACGAAGTCCTCGCGGCGCACCTTGAACAGCAGGTCGAGCACGTTCTGGTCCAGCACATCCCAGGGGCGGATCTGCTGCTCAACCATGTTGTAGCGGGCCTGCTCGATGTCCATGATGCGCCTTTGAATATCAATAAGTTAGACGGGGTCTTGCCTTGCAATTATTCCACATTTCGGCTACCTTGAGCCGCTCGCCAGGGGTCTCCAGCCGGCTGCTTTAACCGGAGGGAGTGAGACATACCCTTTGAACCTGATGCGGTTGATACCGCCGTAGGGAGGCCGACTGGCCTCCCTCAATCGATTGCAGCGAGGTGTCTTTGACGCCTCCTGTTTTTCCGGAGCGCCAGATGAACGCCAATCCCCAGTTTCTTGCTGCCAGCGCCCACGTCGATGCGGCCGCGGTGCAGCCGCTGCCCAATTCCCGCAAGGTCTACGTTCAGGGCAGCCAGCCCGACATCCGCGTGCCGATGCGCGAAATCAGCCAGGCCGACACCCCCCTGATGTTCAGCGGCGAGCCCGGCAAGGACGGCGCCGCTGCCCGTTCCGAACCCAATCCGCCGATCTTCGTCTACGACTGCTCGGGCCCCTACACCGACCCGACGGTGCAGATCGATATCCGCAAGGGCCTGCCGGCCCTGCGCACGCGCTGGATCGAGGCGCGCGGCGACACCGAAATCCTCTCCGACCTGAGTTCCGAATACGGCCGCCAGCAGGCCGCCAATCCCGCATTGGCCGCGATGCGTTTCCCCGATCTCGCCCGCACCCCGCGCCGCGCCAGGGCCGGCATGAACGTCAGCCAGATGCATTACGCGCGCAAAGGGATCATCACACCCGAGATGGAATTCATCGCCATCCGCGAGAACAACAACCGCGCCGCCTACCTCGAATCGCTGAAAGCCTCGGGCCCGATGGGTGAAAAGCTCGCTGCGCTGATGAACCGCCAGCATCCGGGCCAGAACTTCGGCGCGAATCTGCAGAACGAAATCACGCCCGAATTCGTGCGCAGCGAAGTCGCCCGCGGCCGCGCCATCATCCCCAGCAACATCAACCATCCGGAATCCGAGCCGATGATCATCGGCCGCAACTTTCTGGTGAAGATCAACGCCAACATCGGCAACTCCGCCTTGGGTTCCAGCATCCAGGAAGAAGTCGAGAAGATGACCTGGGCGATCCGCTGGGGCGGCGACACGGTGATGGATCTCTCCACCGGCAAGAACATCCACGAGACGCGCGAGTGGATCATCCGCAATTCGCCGGTACCGATCGGCACCGTGCCGATCTACCAGGCGCTGGAAAAGGTCGACGGCCGTGCGGAAGAACTGACCTGGGAAATGTTCCGCGACACGCTGATCGAGCAGGCCGAGCAGGGCGTCGACTACTTCACCATCCATGCCGGCGTCCTGCTGCGCTACGTGCCGATGACCGCCAGCCGCATGACCGGCATCGTCTCCCGCGGCGGCTCGATCATGGCGAAGTGGTGCCTCGCGCATCACAAGGAAAGCTTCCTCTACACCCACTTCGAGGACATCTGCGAAATCATGAAGGCCTACGACGTGGCCTTCAGCCTGGGTGACGGTTTGCGTCCCGGCTCGATCTACGACGCCAACGACGAGGCGCAATTGAGTGAACTGCGCACGCTCGGCGAACTGACCCAGGTCGCATGGAAGCACGACGTGCAGGTGATGATCGAAGGCCCCGGCCACGTGCCGATGCAGCTGATCAAGGAGAACATGGACATCCAGCTGGAGTCCTGCTCCGAGGCGCCGTTCTACACCCTCGGCCCGCTCACCACCGACATCGCCCCCGGCTACGACCACATCACCAGCGGCATCGGCGCCGCGATGATCGGCTGGTACGGCACCGCGATGCTGTGCTACGTCACGCCCAAGGAACATTTGGGCCTGCCGGACAAGGACGACGTCAAGGAAGGCATCATCACCTACAAGCTCGCCGCCCACGCCGCCGATCTCGCCAAGGGCCATCCCGGCGCGCAGATCCGCGACAACGCGCTCTCCAAGGCGCGCTTCGAATTCCGCTGGGACGACCAGTTCAACCTCGGCCTCGACCCCGACAAGGCGAAGTCCTTCCACGACGAGACGCTGCCCAAGGAATCGGCCAAGGTCGCGCACTTCTGCTCGATGTGCGGTCCGCATTTCTGCTCGATGAAGATCACCCAGGACGTGCGCGAGTACGCGGCGAAGGAAGGCCTCAATGAAGCCGACGCGCTGGCCAAGGGCATGGAAGTGAAGGCGGTGGAATTCGTCAAGCAGGGCGCCGAGGTCTACCGCAAGGTCTGAGGCGTGCATTCCATCCGACAGGGCGCAGGATTTGCATAGCGGACTCTTCAGACGGGTTGTCAGATTCGCCGCCGTGCTGGCCTTGTTGTGCAGCGCGCCGGCTGCCGCGGCGCCTCTGTCCACCGCGCTGGACCATGCGTCCGCCATCGGGCAGTCCGCAGGCTTTCTGCAGGAGCAGCACGGCCGGCTCCAGCTGGCCGATGCGATGGCCGCCTATGAAGCAGGAAAATTCACCCCCGGAAAAAGTCCGGTCCTGAACTTCGGCATCGGCGTCAGGCCGGTGTGGATTCATTTCGCGGTGGACAACCCGGACGCCGCGCCGGTGCAAAAAAGACTGTCGATCGAAATCGCCTGGCTCGACCGCGTCGAGGTGTACGTCCGCCATCGGGGCGAAACCGTCGCGGCCCACCGCCTCGGCGACACGCTGGCATTCGCGCAGCGCCCGGTCACGAGCCGGTATTTCCTGCTGGACCAGGCTTTCGGGGTGGGCGTCAGCGATGTGTTCGTTCGCGTGGAAACGCCCGATCCCATGGTCGTTCCGATCTACCTGCTGAATCCGGAGGCATCGCGGGCCCGGCAGATGGAGCAGGAATTCAGCTACGGCATCGTGTACGGTTTCCTGCTCGCGCTGCTGGCCTACAACGCCATTCTTTATCTCAGCCTGCGCAGTTCGCGCTACCTGTACTACGCGCTCTATCTGGCGATGTTCGTGGCAATGAACGTCGCCTACACCGGCCATGGCTACGCCTGGCTGTGGTCCGATTCGCTGGCCTGGCAGCAGTGGTCCAACCCGGTCCTGATGTTCCTGTATGGCGTCAGCGGCCTCATGTTCGCCACCCGCTTTCTCGATCTGCGCGTGTATTTGCCGCGGGCACGCAAAGCGGTCATCGCGTTTTGCGCGGCATTCGGCGTGTTGCTCGCGGCCGCCTTCCTGCTGGATAGCCAGAAGGCCGCCCTGCTGGTCATCTTCACGTTCGCGTTCCTGTTCACCTTCATCATGTTGGCCCTGGGCGTCATCTCGGTCCGCGCAGGCCAGAAGCCGGCCAAATACTTCCTCATTGCCGCCTTCGCCGCCATGGTGGGTGCCGTGCTGACGACGCTGTCCACCTGGGGCTTCATCCCTCACAACAGCTGGACCTTCCGCGCGGTGGAAATCGGCATGCTGATCGACGCCACGCTGCTGGCCCTGGCGCTGGGATACCAGTTCCGTGTGGGCCAGGAAGAGCGGTTGCGTGCCGAACAACTGGCGCAGCTCGACCCGCTGACCGGGCTGAACAACCGGCGCGCCTTTTACGACAAGACCAGCCCCTTGTGGAGCCAGGCGATTCGCCATCGGCACGCCACCTCGGTAATGCTGCTCGACATCGACCGCTTCAAGCAGATCAACGACAGCCATGGTCACGCGCACGGCGACGAGGTGCTGAAGGCCACGGCGAACGTTCTCAGGCAGTCGATCCGGCAGGGCGATGTGCTGGCGCGCTGGGGTGGCGAGGAATTCATCGTGTTCCTGCCCGAAACCGACCGGCCGGAAGCAATGGCCCTAGCGGAAAGACTGCGTGCCGCGATTGCCGACATGCGCGTCGTGGGTGAAACGGGCGAAACTGCGGTCACGGCGAGTTTTGGCATCGCCCAGGTGGAGTCCCGCCACGCTACGCTGGACGCGTTGATTGCCTCCGCCGATGAGTGCCTGTATCAGGCCAAGCAGCAGGGCCGCAACCGGGTGGCGGGCTGTCTGGCCGGGGAATGCTTCGTGGGCTAGCCGTCCCGGCGGCGATCGGAATGACGTGATCGCCGCCGCGTATAATCCACGGGCGCGCCGCGTTGGCGCGCCTTGTTTTATCCACGATCCGGCGCCATGACCGACCCCACCCTGCTGCTGCACGCCCTCATCCTCGGCCTGGTCGAAGGCATTACCGAATTCCTGCCGATCTCGAGCACCGGCCACCTGATCCTGGCGGGCCAGCTCTTGGGCTTCAACGGCGAGAAGGCCAAGGTGTTCATGATCGCCATCCAGCTGGCGGCGATTTTTGCCGTGGTGTTCGAATACCGGGCGCGGCTCGGGCACGTGGCAGTGACCCTGCACACCGAACCGGCTTCACGGCGGCTGGCGATCAACCTGATGGCCGGCTTCCTGCCGGCGGCGGTGCTGGGCTTCCTGTTCTACAAGGAAATCAAGCATTACCTGTTCAACCCCAACGTGGTGGCGTCGGCGCTGGTGATCGGCGGCGTGCT
>JBGSTQ010000098.1:0-1552 GCA_041736375.1 Thiobacillaceae bacterium | reverse complement strand
GGGGCCCCGGGGGGCCTGATCGCGACGCCGGCCGCGGGAACGCGCGCCGGCACGCCGAGGAATAAAGCGGTTGACAGCCGCTTGGCCGATTTCATATCTATTAGCAACGAATAAGGCCGCTTCTGCGCGCCCCGGCCGCACGGCGCCTCCAGCCGCAGAGGCCTTTATCCCCACCTCCGCCAGGGACCACCACGCACCGGAACCTGGCCGCCGCTCAGACATTCCCGAGGGGGAACCGCCTTGATGTACGGAATCGAACTGTCCCGCACGGTCTTGAGCGCCCGGCCGGCCGCGCGCGTTGTCCTGTTGGCCGGCCTGGTGGCCGTGGTGGCACTGGTGGCGCTTGGCGGCCTTGCCGGCTGCCGCTCCGCGCACACCACGAGCGCGATCCTGTACATCGACGAGCAAAACTACGACAAGGCCGTGAAGGTCATCCACGAGGGCTTCGAGTTCACACAGGACGAGCCCGATGCCTACTACTACCTGGGCGAGGCGCACAGCCACCTGGCCGAGGAAGCCGTGGCCAAGGACGACTACGACGAGGCGCTGAAGAATTACGACCTGGCCTACAAGTCGTATCGCCGTGCGGTCGAACTGAAGCCGGAGGATTTCACGGAGCAGGTCAACACTTCGCTTGCGTACAACTACCGCACGCGCCTGGGCCAGGCCAAGATCGACTGGGACAGCAAGTACTACGAACAGGCCGAGGGCCACATGCGTCTGGCCTACGCGGCGCTGCCCGACTCGCTGACGCCGGTCAAGAGTATCGCCCGCATGAAGATCCAGATGGCGGAATCAGGCGAGTTCGCCGAGCAGAAGACCGCCCTGCTGGGCGAGGCGCTTGAACTGCTGGACCAGGTCCTGGTGGCGAATCCCGAAGCGTATTCTTTGCAGTTGGACAAGGCCTATGTGCTGGCCACGCTCGGTCGCACCGAGGAGGCGAGCCGCATCTACGCCGACCTGCTGTCCGCCCATGGCGAGGAAACGGATCTGCTGCAGCAGGTCGCCAGCCTGGCCGTCGACCAGCAGGACTACGCGCGCGCGGCGGACTACTACGTCAAGATCGTGGGACTGTTCGAGAACGACACGGACGCCGGCAACGACGGCAACAATATTCCCATGCTGGTCAGCGCCGGCACCTGGTTCGCCCGGCCGGACATCGCGCGTTTCGAAGATGCGATCTCGGCGCTGGACCGCGCGGCCAACCTCGAAACCTTCCCGACCGACGGCACGATGCTGGCCCGACTGCGAACGTACTACAACTACGGCAAGTACCTGAAGGACCAGGCGACGGCCGAGGCCGACCCGGTGCGCAAGCAGGAGCTGACGGACAAGGCGAACGCGATGTTCCGCCGCGCCGTCGAGATCGGCGGCGCCATGACCAATCAGTTCGTGGCCAACCCTCAGGGCTTCCTGTACCTGAGCATGGCGCAACTCGAGCTGGGCGATTTCACGGCGTCCGAGACCAACTTCAAGACTTACGAGCAGCTCCTGTCGGGGGGCTCGCCTCAGTAGTTGGCGAGGCGGCGCCCGGCCCCTGCGGCCGGGCGCC
>JBGSTQ010000093.1:0-4111 GCA_041736375.1 Thiobacillaceae bacterium | reverse complement strand
GGGGCCCGAGGTCACCAGCGCCACGCCGACACGGCCGGTGGCGCGCGCATAGGCGTCGGCGGCATGCACCGCTGCCTGCTCGTGCCGCACCAGCACATGCTTGAACTTATTCTGCTTGAAGATTTCGTCGTAGATGTTGAGCACGGCCCCCCCGGGATAGCCGAACACAAACTCGACCCCCTCTTCGGCCAGACAACGTACGACGATCTCGGCGCCCGTGGCTTCCATAAAGTGGCAAAAAATCAATTCGTTGGTGAACCTGTGAGAGTAATCGTTTTGCCCCGTTTCGGTCAAGAAATCATGCCGCGGCGCCCTCTGCGAGCCATCTTCCACCCTCAAAAGCAAAAAAGCCCTTCCGCGAACGGAAGGGCCTTTGGCAGAACAGTGCGATTACTGGGGTGAAACGCCCAGCGCCCTGACGGTCTCGACGGTGAGATAACCGTCGTCGGCCAGGCCTTTGGACTTCTGGAAGGCGCCGACCGCGGCCATGGTATTGGGCCCCAGGTTGCCGTCAACCGGCCCGGTGTAGAACCCGGCTGCCTGCAGAGCCTTCTGGATTTCCGTGATCTTGTTCGCCGTCGCGTTGACGTCACACAGGATCTGGGTGCAGTACTGCTTGCCCGGGCTGACCAGCACCTGTTGATCGACGGTCACGTACTCGGCGGGAACCGGAACACGCTTCTCGGTGGCGGGTGAAACCTGCGTCATGACTTCACGCTCGTAATCGACCGGCACCACCTTCTTCACCGTGGCGGCGGGCTTGACCAGCTTGTTGACCTCGCGTTCGGCGTATTCGGCCGGAACCTCGACGGAACGGGTCGTTTCGGGGGTCTTCAGCACGGTCCGCTTGCGAGTCTCGTACTCCGCCGGAACGGGCTCATACGTGATCGTCGCAGGTGTTTTCAGCACGCGTGTGGTGACGGTCTCGTATTCGGCAGGGATTTCAACCAGGCAGAAAATTTCACCCTTCTCGTTGATCCTCTGGATGCTGGTGGCCGTGCCGGGCTTCCAGGTCGTATAGGCCTCGCGTACCAGTTTTTTCGTCGTTACATCTTCATAAACGGCAGGGACCTCGATGGCCTTGGTCGTGGCCGGCTTGGAAACGACGCGCTCCTCGACTTCCTCGAAGACGGCCGGCACGCTTTCCAGGCGAGTCGTGGCTGGCTTCACCATGACCCGCTCCTTGACCGTTTCGTACACGGCGGGAACGACTTCCTCGATTTCCTCGGTAGTGACGCGGACCTTCACGGCCTTGTAGACGGGCGGCATGATTTCAATGCGCTCGCCCGCTTCCTTCACCAGTTTCTTTATGCTTTCGGTGCGATAAACCGGATCCTTGACGATCAGGACATAGCACTCGCCCGGTTTGGCGTTGGCCATGCACTGCTCTTTTGTCACCGGCGCGGGTGCGGGTGCCGGCGCTGCCTTGACCACAGGCGCTGGCTTGGGCGCAGGCTGGACGTCCTCCTTGCAAGGCGGGTCAAGCAATCCCCGTCCGGGGCATCCGATGGTCTTGTAGAGTTCAAAGCCGGTGGTGTTGCCGCCGACGTTGGTGGGGTCGTAATAACGGGTTTCTGCCGCAACGGGCGCAGACAGGCTGGCAAAACCTGAGAAAACCAAAGCCGCACTTAATGTTTTTAGGGCAATACGCATTTCTAACTCCTTCTCTCTGAATTCTTGTTTAAAAATAGACCATGTGTTCAATGCTTCAAGCCTGGTCAAAACGCTTGTCAGTCAACCAAAACGGGATGAAAAAGAGCCCCTCCGCCAGCGGGCCGGGCTCGCAGAAGGACAGCCGCATCCGGTTGAGCGATGAAACTTTGCTGGTCGGCTATTCGTGCGCGGTGTCGTTCAGTACCCGCATGATCTCGTTGAGTGAACTGTTGTCATTCTCGATCAAACATACCATATTGCCGACGCCACAAACCGTCAGCGTGGCGCCACGCACGATCCATCCCTGCGACGGCGACCAGCCGCTCATCTGGGAAAACAGCGACAGCAGGTCGATATTGCTGGACACCATGCGGCGATACCACTGGGCGAACTTTGCCAGCCGCTCAATCAGGTCCTGCGGCAGCAGGCCGGCGGCATCCATGATCACGCCATCATCGCGGAAGCGGCACACCGCCACCACGCCATCGAGCACCAGGATTTTTCTCAGCGCCATGTGCGCTCCTCAGGCCGTTTGCAAGGCGTTGAACGTCGCTTCGTAATCGACGTCGCGGTTGCGGGCGATCACGCCGGTATTGCCGTTGACCACCACCGACCATTCGAGGCCGACCACCGTAAAACCCTGCAGGGGCTGAAAGCCGGCCTGACCCGTCAGCGCCTCCCAGCCGCGCGCCTCCATGCCGGCGATCGCCAGGTTGGCAACGCAGGAGTGCGACAGCAGATCCAGGACCTGCGGGGTAATTTCGGTTCCCTCGCGGATGGTATGTGCCTGCAGGTCGCCCTTGTCCGAATACGTGAACGCCGCCAGCGTCCCCGGCAAATCCATCAGTTTTTCAAGATTCATTGGTTTTCTCCCCGGATCAATACAAGGCTTCTTTGGTGTCGCCACCGATCCTGGCATACAGGTTGACCAGCAGGTCGTCCTGGATGTCGCCGATCTTGGCGCGCATGATGGTCATCACGTCGTTGAGCAATTCCTTGCGGTTTTCGATGAAGGCGAAATAATTGCCGACCGCGCACACCGTTACCTTGTCGCCGCGTGCGATCCAGCCCTGCACCGGCCGGCATCCGCAGCCCTCGGCAAAGGAGTCGAAGATTTCCGATTGCATGTTGACCGAGAGAGTATTGGCGCGACAGAGTATCGACGCCATGCGCGCGAACTCGTCTGTCAGCGCACCCTCGTAAGAGAAGCGATCTCCGCGGTAGGCAAATTCACCCGCGGCAATCACCCCCGGAATGGCCATGAGTTGCTTTACGATATGCATCGTGCCTCCTCCTGCTTTTGATTATGTTTTACGGGCGAAACTGGTAAAAAACGCCTAGCCCAGACCGGAATATAGTTCGACCATGCAAGACAGCGCAATAGCCCCCGCCCCACCGACAGCCCCCCTGCTGGTTCGCCTTGCCGCCATGGTCTACGAATCGCTGCTGGTCACGGCGGTAGTGTTTGTCGCCTCCTTCATCGTCCTGCCCTTCGTCGGCGATTTGAAAACACCGTGGCAGCGGCACTTTTTCCAGGCCTGGATCCTGCTCGTCCTGTTCGTCTACTTCAGCGCATTCTGGCTGCGCAGCGGGCAAACGCTGGCGATGAAGACCTGGCGCATCCGCCTTGTCAACGGCCAGGGCAACCCCCTTTCCCTGGGCCAGGCCGCCGGACGCTTCGTGCTGGCGCTGCTGGGCCTGTTGCTGGGAGGGGTGGGTTTCCTCTGGGCGCTGGTCGACCGCGACCGCCAGTTCCTGCACGACCGGCTGATGGGCTCCCGGCTGGTGCGGGTGGAACGCAAGGCCTGAACCGGTGAACTGGCGCGACCACCTCGTCGAGACGCTGCGGCGCCTGCAGCCGGAAACCCTGTGCACGCTGGATGCCTCCGCCCATCGCCTGGCCGGGCCGCTGTTCGACCCCGGTCAGCTGCGGGTTTATACGGACCAGCCCGTCGAACGCTGCTCGCTGGCGCTGGGCATCGATGTGCTGAACGGACTGGAACCCCGGCAGGGGTTTGAACTTCTGGCCCGGGTGCGCACCTACGCGGCGCCCGGCATCCTGATCGCGGCGCAGCCGGGGTGCGCTTTGAGTGCCGATGAATTCCGTGCGCTGGGCTTCGTCGCATCAGGCTACGATGCAGAAGACAATGTCACGGTCTATCACTACGACATCGCCACGTACAAGCCGGTACCGGACTGGCTCAACCCGAAATACTGGGCGCATCCTGAACGCTGGGAACCCTAATCTGCCGGCTGCGCGCCGGCTCTAATGGGTGCGCCGGCTCAATCCAGCGGTTTCCTCAGCCGCTCCGGTGCGGTATAGGCGCAATGCCCCAGCGCGATCACCAGCGCGGGAACCTCGCCCTCCGGCAGCGACAGGGCCGAGGACAGGGCATGTGCCTCGAAGCCGCCGATCGGGCAACTGCCAAGCCCCATGTGCGCCGCCTGCAGCAGGATA
>JBGSTQ010000092.1:0-3573 GCA_041736375.1 Thiobacillaceae bacterium | reverse complement strand
GGCGGCCATTTTCATCCAGTTCGCGCCGCCGCCCGAGCGCGACCGCATCATCGCCGGCATCCGCCGCGCGCTCAAGCCGGGCGGGGTGCTCGTCCTGCAGGGCTATACGCCGAAGCAGATCGAGTACGCCACCGGCGGGCCGTCCAATCCGGCCAATATGTACACCGCCGATTTACTTCGCGACTGGTTCGGCGACTGGGATATCCTGCATCTCGCCGAGCACGAGTCCTTCATCAGCGAAGGCTCGCACCACCACGGCCTGTCGGCACTGATCGATCTGGTGGCGAAGAAGCCTGACTGAGCCAGATGGTCGTGCGCATTCCTCCCCTTGCATTTTTGCTCTTGGCCTTGCTTGCCGGCTGCCAGTCTGCCGAAGAGGAACGGTTTCAGGGCTATGTGGAGGGCGAACCCGTTCTGGTGGCCGCCCAGCAAAGCGGGCAGCTGACATCGCTCACCGTGCAGCGGGGCGACGAAGTCAAGATCGGCGCGCCGCTGTTCAGCCAGGATCCGGCCATCGAAGCGGCCAACGTCAGCCAGGCCAAAGCCCAGCTGGCCCAGGTCCAGGCCCAGTTCAGCAACCTGGCCACGGGCAAGCGTCCTCCTGAAATTGCGGTCATCGAAGCCCGGTTGAAGGACGCCGAAGCGAGACGCAAGCTGTCCGCCGAGCAACTGACCCGGCAGCAGGCACTGGTCGCAAAGGGATTTGTCAGCGCCGAATCCCTCGACGAGGCCCGCACCCAGCTGGCGCGGGACGAAGCCGGCATCGCGCAAATGAAGGCCGAACTCGCCACCGCGCGTCTCCCCGGGCGCAAGGATGAACGGGCCGCTGCAGAAGCCCAGGTCCTGGCCAACAAGGCCGCGGTCGACCAGATCACCATCAGGCTCGAGCAGAAATCGCAGCGTTCACCCGTCTCCGGGGTGGTCCAGGATATTTATTACCGGCCTGGGGAATGGGCCGCGCCGGGTCAGGCGGTCGTCTCCATCCTGCCTGCGGAAAACATCAAGGTCCGGTTCTTCGTGCCGGAGCCCACTCTGGGCGCATTGCGCGCCGGACAAACGGTCGAGGTCCATTGCGATGGCTGCCCGACTGCCGTGCACGCCACCATCCGGTTCATCAGCTCAACCGCGGAATACACCCCCCCGGTCCTGTTCAGCGAAAAAAATCGCCATCGGCTCGTCTACATGGTGGAAGCCTGGCCGCAGCCGGGGGATGCCGTGCGCCTGCACCCCGGCCAGCCGGTCGACGTTTCCCTGACTATCGCCAGGCAATGAACGGCGAGTACGCCATCGATGTGCATGGCCTGAGCAAGTCGTTCGGTCACAAGCGCGTCGTCAATGGCCTGAGCCTGCGCGTGGAAAAAGGCGAGATCTACGGTTTTCTGGGCCCCAACGGCAGCGGCAAAACCACCTCGATCCGCATGCTGTGCGGTCTCTTGACCCCGGACGAAGGCAGCGGCACCTGCCTCGGTTTCGACGTGCGCACCCAGAGCGCCGAAATCAAGAAGCAGGTCGGCTACATGACCCAGCGTTTCAGTTTCTACGAAGACCTCTCCATCCGCGAGAACCTCGATTTCGTCGCGCGGCTCTACGCCATGCCGAACCGCAGGCAGACCGTGCAAGCCGGCATGGAAGAGCTGGGCCTGGCGGATCGGGCGAACCAGCTGGCAGGCACGCTGTCCGGCGGCTGGAAACAGCGGCTGGCCCTGGCTGCCTGCATGCTCCATCGCCCTCGACTGCTGCTGCTGGACGAGCCCACCGCGGGCGTCGACCCCAAGGCGCGGCGCGATTTCTGGGATGAAATTCACCGGCTGGCGGGGCAGGGCATCAGCGTGCTGGTGTCGACCCACTACATGGATGAAGCGGCCCGCTGCCACCGCCTGGCCTATATTGCCTACGGCAATCTGCTGGCGTCCGGCATGCCGGAAGAACTCGTCGCGCGAAGCGGGCTCGTCTCGTTTGTCGTCAAGGACGACAGCCCGGCCCTGGCGGATCGCCTGCGCCAGCTGCCGGGCGTGCAACAGGTCGTCGCCATGGGCAATCTGTACAGCGTCAGCGGCCGCGATGGCGCGCTGATCGAAGACGGTCTCGCCAGCCTGTCCGACCTGCAGTTCGAGCGGGCGGAAACCGGGCTGGAGCAGGTCTTCATCCAGCTCATGGAAAACGTGCAGGACGCCGCCCCGTGAAATTCCCTCTCGCCTGGCACCGCCTGTGGGCGATCGTGCTGAAGGAGTTCGTGCAGATGCGGCGCGACCGCATCACCTTCGCCATGATGGTGGGCATCCCGGTGATGCAGCTGATCCTCTTCGGCTTCGCCATCAACACCGATCCCAAGCGCCTGCCGACGGTGGTCTTCGATGCCAGCCAGAGTGCCTATTCGCGCAGCTTTGTCGCCAGCCTGGAGAACAGCGGCTATTATGATGTGCTCACGCCGCCCGATTCGGTCGCTGACGCGCGGCAAGCCATGGCCATCGGCGAGGTTCAGTTCATCGTCTCCATCCCGCCGGATTTTTCCCGGCAGTTGGTGCGGGGAGAAAAGCCCGTGATTCTGCTGGAAGCCGACGCTTCCGATCCCTCGGCCACCGGCAATGCGATCTCCGCCCTGAACAACCTCAACCAGAGTGCGTTGCAGCATGATCTGAAGGGACCCCTGGCCCCGTTGGGCAGCGCGCCACCGCCGTTTGAAATCCGCGTGCAGCGCAACTACAACCCGGAAGGCATCACCCAGTACAACATCGTTCCGGGCCTGATGGGCACCATCCTCACCATGACCATGATCATGATGACCGGCATGGCGATGACCCGCGAACTGGAACGCGGCACCCTGGAAAACCTGCTGGCCTTTCCGGTGCATCCCCTGGAAGTGATGATCGGCAAGATCCTGCCCTACATCATGGTCGGCTACATCCAGGTGACGGTCATTCTCGTAGCGGCCTATTTCCTGTTCGACGTGCCCATCGCCGGCAGCCTGATCCTGCTGCTGGCCTGCGTGCTGGTTTTTCTCGCCGCCAACCTCACCGTCGGCATGATGTTTTCCACCATCGCCAAAAGCCAGCTGCAGGCGATGCAGATGACCTTCTTCTTTTTCCTGCCATCCATGCTGCTGTCCGGGTTCATGTTTCCCTTCCGCGGCATGCCCCACTGGGCCCAGGTCATCGGCGAAGGGCTGCCGCTCACCCACTTCCTGCGCATCGTGCGCGGCATCATGCTGAAGGGCAACGGCTGGGCCGAAACCTGGCCCAACGTCTGGCCCCTGCTGGTGTTCATGACGGTGGTGATGCTGATCGGCTTCAAGCGCTATCGGAAAACGCTGGATTGACAGAGGACCGCGACTATCAGGACGGGGGCCTTTGGCGAGTGGCTGCTTTCGGGAGGTGTGAAGTTCGGTTGTCGACCTTGAAAGGCCTCTTAGAATCGCCACTGGAACTGGGCGGTTGTGATCCTACCCACGTTTGGTGGACAGTCTGGAGAGGGCATACTTGCTCTGGAAGGGGTATGTCATGGAACGCAAGGAACGCAGGCACCACACTCGGGAATTCAAGCTTGAGGCAGTACGGCTGGCGGGTATGGGTGACA
>JBGSTQ010000086.1:0-8571 GCA_041736375.1 Thiobacillaceae bacterium | reverse complement strand
CTTGGCGCACCGCCCGCGTGCTACGCCATACTTGAAGTCAGCACCGAACTGCGCGCGCGTCAGCGGCAAACCCTGGCGCGCGAACTGCCGCAGTTGCTGGAGCGGGTGCAATGGCTCGACGCGCTGCCCGAACACTTCAGCGGCGTCATGCTGGGCAACGAGGTGCTCGACGCCCTGGCGGTGGAACTGGTGCACTGGACCGCAGGCGGACCGAAGCGGCGCGGCGTTATCATCGACCAGGATCGCTTCGCATTCGAGGATCGCGACATCGATGACCCCGCATTGCGTGCCCGCGTCGATGCCCTCGATCTTGCGCCCGGCTATGTCAGCGAGATCAGCCTCGCCGCCCCGGCCCTGATCCGCAGTCTGGCAGGCGGCCTCGACAGCGGTCTGATCCTGATGATCGATTACGGCTTCGGCCGTTCCGAGTACTACCACCCGCAGCGCCACATGGGCACGCTGCGCGCGCACTACCGCCATCACGCCCTCGACGATCCATTTTATCTGCCGGGATTGTGCGACCTCACCGCGCATGTCGATTTCAGCGCGATCGCCGAGGCCGGGGTCACCTCCGGCCTGACGCTCGCCGGCTATACCAGCCAGGCGAATTTTTTGCTGAATGCGGGAATGGCTGAACTGCTGATGCAGACCACGCCGGAAGATGCTGCCGCCTACCTGCCGCAGGCCAACGCCGTGCAAAGGCTGGTCTCGCCGGCAGAAATGGGTGAGCTGTTCAAGGTGATCGCCCTGACGCGCGGATGCAATGCGCCGCTGGCCGGACTCGCGCGCGGCGACCGGCGGCACGCCCTATGAGCGGCGCTTGCGCGGCTCGTAATGCACCACCGCACGCATGATCTCGGAATAGGGAAAAGCATCGCAGCCGCCGAGGGTTCGCAGCCCGGCCAGCACGGATTCGGCGATATCGGTGGCTTCGTCCCCCGATTCACCCAATGCGGCGGCGAGGCCGCGCACCCCGCCGCACTGGGCGCGGATTTCCTTGCCGAACGGCCACGGTGCATCGGGATTGATCTTCAGCGCAAACTGGGCGCTTTCATGCAGCGCCTGATGGAACGCCAGGCAGTGTTCGCGTACCGCCGGATCGCCGCAGGCGATGGCCTCGCGTTCGGCCAGATTGAGTTTGCGCGAGCGGCCGCAGTTCACGCAGCGGGACAGCAGGGCGCGCTCGAACGGGCAGCTGTGCTGGATGTAGGTTCTTCTGGCTAGCTTGTAGGCGTCTTCGTTGTACTCGGCCATAGACTTGCTTCGCGGTCATGTCCCAAACGCAGAATATGCCAAGATCGCACGTTGGACGCCACTTGGCGTTCTTTTGCGCCCTTTGCGGTAAATCAGGCTACCAGTCGTCGCCGGAAAGGGTCTTGTCGAGTTCGCGCTCCGCAGTCAGGGTTTCCTGCGCGGCGATTTCATTCTCGGCAAAGATCATCTTGTACTTGTCGCCGCTTTTCGGGTCGAGCGTCTTGCGCAGTTCGTTGGTGTGCGCTTTCGCTTCCTTGAAGGTCGCCCATTCGCTCTGTTTTTCGAGGATCTTGAACATCCCCACGCGGAACACGTAGTAAGGCATGGTCGCTCCTCAGCTCAGCTTGCCGTGGCACTGCTTGTATTTCTTGCCCGAGCCACACGGGCAGGGATCGTTGCGTCCAACCTTGGGAAAGTCGCGCTCGAAAGGCCTGGCCGCTCCGGGTGCTTCCGCAGGCGCGGCTTCGGCCTCGGCGAACTCGCTCTCGAACCCCGGATGCTGATACTCGACATTGCTCAATTCCTCGTGCTGCTCGACCGCCTGCACGTCCTCCGGTGTACGCACCTGGACGGTCGTCGTGATCTGCGTCACCTCGCTCTTGATCGCGGTCAGCATCAAGGAGAACAGCTCGAAGGCCTCGCGCTTGTATTCCTGCTTCGGCTGCTTCTGCGCATAGCCGCGCAGGTGGATGCCCTGGCGCAGGTGGTCGAGCGCCGACAGGTGCTCGCGCCAGTGGGTGTCGAGGCTCTGCAGCATGACCGCGCGTTCGAACTGGTGCAGGCCGTCGACGCCGACCAGCGCTTCCTTTTCCTTGTAGGCGGCGTCGGCCGCTTCGCAGATCCGCTTGCGCAGGCCTTCCTCGTGCAGCGTATTGTCCTCGTCCAGCCACTGCTTGAGCGGCAGGTCGAGGCTGTACTGGGCCGCCAGTGCTTTTTCCAGGCCAGCCACGTCCCATTGCTCGTCCATGCTGCCAGGCACGATGTAGATGCTGACCACATCGTTCAGAACGTCGTCGCGCATGGCGCGGATGGTGTCGCCGATGTCGGCGCTCGCCAGCAGTTCATTGCGCTGCTCGTAGATCACCTTGCGCTGATCGTTCGACACGTCGTCGTATTCGAGCAGCTGCTTGCGGATGTCGAAGTTGCGCTGCTCGACCTTGCGCTGCGCGTTCTCGATCGCGCGCGTCACCCACGGGTGCTCGATTGCCTCGCCCTCGGGCATTTTCAGCCGGTCCATGATCGCGGCGACGCGGTCGGACGCGAAGATGCGTAGCAGCGGATCTTCCAGCGACAGGAAGAAGCGGCTGGAGCCGGGGTCGCCCTGGCGCCCTGAACGGCCGCGCAGCTGGTTGTCGACGCGTCGCGATTCATGGCGTTCGGTACCGATGATGTGCAGGCCGCCCGCCGCCAGCACGGCGTCGTGACGTAGCTGCCAGTCGGCCTTGAGCGCAGCGATGCGTACGTCCTTGTCGGCGTCGGACAGGGCTTCGTCGTTGCGGACGGCGTCGAGCTCCTTCTGGATGCTGCCGCCGAGCACGATGTCGGTGCCGCGGCCCGCCATGTTGGTGGCGATGGTAATCCCGCCCGGCATGCCGGCCTGGGCGATGACCTCGGCTTCACGCGCGTGCTGCTTGGCGTTCAGCACGTTGTGCGGCAACCCTGCCGTTTTCAGCTCGGCCGAGAGTTTTTCGTTGGCTTCGATCGAGGTGGTACCCACCAGCACCGGCTGGCCGCGCTCATGGCAGGCGCGGACTTCGTTGATCACCGCCTGGTCACGTTCCCCGCCCGTGCGGTAGACCTGGTCGTGCTCGTCCTTGCGGATCATCGGACGGTGCGTCGGGATGACCACGGTTTCAAGGCCGTAGATGCTCTGGAACTCGTAGGCTTCGGTGTCCGCCGTGCCGGTCATGCCCGACAGCTTTTCGTACATGCGGAAGTAGTTCTGGAAGGTGATCGACGCCAGGGTCTGGTTCTCCTTCTGGATCGCCACCCCTTCCTTGGCCTCGACCGCCTGGTGCAGGCCTTCCGACCAGCGGCGGCCGCTCATCAGGCGGCCGGTAAATTCGTCGACGATGATCACCTCACCGCTCTGCACCACGTAATGCTGGTCCCTGAAGAACAGCGCGTGCGCGCGCAGCGCGGCGTAGACGTGGTGCATCAGCATGATGTTGGCAGCGTCGTACAGGCTGCCGCCCTCGGGCAGAAGACCCATCTCGGTGAGGATGGCCTCGACCTTTTCGTGGCCTGTCTCAGACAGCAGCACCTGGCGCGATTTCTCGTCGACCGAATAGTCGCCCTCGGACTCCTCGTCCTTCTGCCGGGTCAGCCGCGGCGGGACGAGATTGACCTGCTGGTACATCGCGGTGTTTTCTTCGGACTGTCCGGAAATGATCAGCGGAGTGCGCGCCTCGTCGATCAGGATCGAGTCGACCTCGTCGACGATGCCGAAGGCAAGCGGGCGCTGCACCTTGTCCGCCATCTGGTAGACCATGTTGTCGCGCAGGTAGTCGAAACCGTATTCGTTGTTGGTGCCGTAGGTGATGTCAGCGGCATAGGCGGCCTGCTTGGCATCGTGCGGCATCTGCGACAGGTTGACCCCGGTGGTCAGGCCGAGGAAACCGTACAGCCGGCCCATCCATTCGGCGTCGCGGCTGGCAAGGTAGTCGTTCACCGTCACCACGTGCACGCCCTTGCCGGTCAGCGCGTTGAGGTAGGCCGGCAGCGTCGCCATCAGCGTCTTGCCCTCGCCGGTACGCATCTCGGCGATCTTGCCATCGTGGAGCACCATGCCGCCGACCATCTGCACGTCGAAGTGGCGCATGCCGAGCACGCGCCTGGACGCCTCGCGCACCGCGGCAAAGGCCTCGGGCAGCAGCTTGTCGAGCGCCTCCCCCTGTTCGAGACGGGACTTGAATTCGGCGGTCTTGCCCGCCAGTTCGGCGTCGCTGAGTTTTTCCATGGCCGGTTCAAACGCATTGATGGCGCGAACCTTTTGCATGTATTGTTTAACCAGACGGTCGTTGCGACTGCCGAAGATTTTCTTGACGATAGATTGCAGCATGAGAGATCCGAAAGCCGCCGGGTGCGGTAATCCTGTCGATTTTAACATAGCGCCTTCGCCACCCCGTGACGGCCGGATGGCAGCGCCATGAGCGCGTCGAGCCTGTCCGAGCTGCTCGCCAGCCAGTTGCCGATGGCCTTGCAGGCCCGGGCGCAGGCACTGATCAAGACGCAGGCCCAGCTCGACCGCAGCCTGCCCGCCGCGCTGTCCGGCCATGTCCGGGTGCTGCAGTTGGAAAATGGCCAGCTGCGGCTGGCCTGCGACAGTGGCGCAGTGGCCAGCCGCCTGCGCCACCAGACCGACAGCCTCCTCTCCGACCTCGCGCGCAACGGCATGGAAGTCAGTGCGCTGCGCGTCAGCGTCAACCCGGAACTGCTGGCCACGCCCGCCCCGCATGTCGACAAGCCCGGCCTGCCGGCCGCCGCGCTCGACAGTCTGGCGCAACTCAACACCGACATCGAGGACGGGCCGCTGAAACAGGCCCTCGACCGTTTGCTGCGCCATCACGGCCAGACTGGCCACGACTGAGCTAAGCCCGCGCCGATGGCTGCCCGTCCGCCCGCATCACCCGCCAGCAACGGCATTCTGAGCAGCGTGCTCGACAGCGAGCGCCAGCGCACCAGTCTGGCGGCAAGCATTTTTGCGCTGATGATCGGCCTGCTGTTCGTAGTGGTTTACCTGCCCGGTGCCTGGCCCGCCGCGCTGGCTGACCCGATCCGCGACCTGTTCTGGCCTTTTCTGTCCCTGTTCAGCGGCATGATGCTGTACGAGCTGGTGTTGCGGCTGCGCATCGGCCGGCTGTTCGTCAAAAGCAAACTACCGAACTGGCTGTTCTGCTACGTCAACGTGCTGATCGAAACCAGCGTCCCCAGCGCCATGCTGCTGCTGCTGATCATGGCCATGGGGCCGTTGCAGGCGATGGCCTCGGCGACGCCGATGCTCTATCCGCTTTTTATCTTCATGGCCGCGCTGTACCTGAATTTCTGGGTCTGCGTGTTCAGCGGCGTGGTGGCCGCGCTGCAGTTTCTGTCCATAGCCGTCTTCTACATCGGCGACGAGGCACCGCTCGTCGGACTGGAAATGCTCACCGATCCCTCCGCCTACATGGTCAAGGCCGCTCTGCTGCTCGCGTCCGGCTTCCTCGCCGGATTTTTCACCGTTTCCCTCAGGCGGCAGATGCAGCAGTCGGTGGAGAATGCCCGGCAGCGCGACCACGCGGTCAGCGTGTTCGGCCAGCATGTCTCGCCGGAAGTCGCCCAGCGCCTGCTGCAGCAGAATCTCGATGTCACCGGCGAAATGCGCGAGGCCTGCGTGATGTTTCTCGACATCCGCGATTTCAGCCAGTTCGCCGCCGACAGGACGCCGCACGAAGTCATGCTTTATCTCAACACCCTGTTCGGCGAGCTGATTGACGTGGTGAACGCCCATCGCGGCATCGTCAACAAGTTTCTCGGCGACGGCTTCATGGCGGTGTTCGGCGCCCCCGCCGACGACGCGGAAAAAATTCCGCATGCGCTGAATGCGGCGATGGAAATCCTCGACCGGGTCGACGCACTCAATCAAAGCGGCAGGATTCCCTTCACCCAGGTCGGCATCGGCCTGCACACCGGGATGCTGGTCACCGGCAACGTCGGCACCCGCCTGCGCAAGGAATACACGCTGGTCGGCGACACCGTGAACATCGCCGCGCGCATCGAACAGGCAACCAAGCAGTTTGGCGCGCACCTGCTGATATCCCAGGCGATCTGGAACAAGCTGAAAACGCACCCCGCCGGTGCGATCGATCTCGGGCCGGTCGAGCTCAGAGGCCAAAGCAAGCCGGTGCACCTGTTCAGGCTGCGCTGACCGGTGCCGCCGCTTGGGCATAATAGCGGCATGAACTTCCTGTCCCGCTCAGTCACCCGCTCCGTGCTCGTGGCGGCGCTGACCCTGCTGTCGATGACGGCCCACGCGCTGCCGGAGGCCTTCACCTCGGCCCTGCGGCAGGCCGGCATCCCCCTCTCGCACGTCGCGGTGGTGATCCAGCCCGTCGATGCCCCGGCCCCGCTGCTGTCCCACAATGCGAACTTCGCCCTGAACCCGGCCTCGGTGATGAAGCTGGTCACCAGCTTCGCCGCACTGGAACAGCTCGGGCCCGCCTATGCCTGGACGACCGAAATCTGGGCGGATGGCGCGATCAGCGCCGGACGGCTGCAAGGCAATCTCGTCATCAAGGGCCGGGGCGATCCGACGCTGACGCTGGAACGCCTGTGGCTGCTGCAGCGGGAGTTGCGGGCGCTCGGCATCCGCGACATCGACGGCGGTCTGGTGCTGGACGTCAGCCATTTCGACTTGCCGCAACGTGATCCCGGAGCGTTCGACGGCGAGCCGCTGGCCCTCTACAACGCCGAACCCGGGGCGCTGGTCGCCAATTACAACGCCACCAACCTGAGACTTTTCCCGGCGGGCAAGCAGGTCACGATCAGTCCGGAAATCGCCCTCCCGGGTGTCGCCCTGGTTTCACAACTGGCGCTGGAAGAAGGCGACTGCGCGGACTGGCGCAGCCGCATGACCCCGCGCATCGTCAGCACCCAGCCTTACGCGCTGGTGGTCGAGGGCCGCTACCCGCAGGATTGCGGCGAAAAAACCCTGTCGCTCAGCCTGTTCGAGGCGGCAGCGACCTTCGACTACACCTTCCGCGCGTTGTGGGCCGGCTCGGGCGGCAGTATCGCGGGCGCCACCGTCCTTGGCCCGGCTCCGGCGGAGGCCCCCCCGCTGCTGCGCTTTTCCTCGATTCCGCTGGCCGACGCGCTGCGCAGCCTCAACAAGTTCTCCAACAACCTGATGTCGCGCAATCTTTTCCTCACCCTCGGGGCCGAGGCCTACGGCGCACCGGCAACCCCCGTCAAGGGCGATCGTGCGGTACGCACCCTGCTGGCCAGCCGCGACATCCCGACTCAGAAGCTCGTTCTCGACAATGGCTCCGGTCTGTCGCGGATCGAACGCATCAGCGCGGACTCGCTCAACCAGCTGCTGCTCGCCGCGTTCAACAGCCCCTACTTTTCCGAATTCGAATCCGCCCTGCCGATCGTCGCCATCGACGGCACACTGAAGCGGCGCTTCACCGGCAGCCCGCTGGTCGGACGCGCCCACCTCAAGACCGGCACCCTGCGCGACGTCAGCGCGCTGGCGGGCTACCTCGTCAACCAGGACGGTCAACGGCTCAGTTTCGTGATGCTGGTCAACCACCCCAACGCCCATCGTGCCGAGGCGGCGCAGCGCGCGCTGCTCGAGTGGGCGCAGTCCGAGACGCCGCAGCAATTCCGCACCCGCACCCGCAGGCGCGAAGGACATCGATGAAACCGGGCTGGCGCATCCTTGGTCTGTTCCTGGTGCTGAGCGCGCTGTTCCAGGGCTTGCCGGTGGCGGTGGAAGCCTGGCAGGCACGGCAATGGCCGGATTCGCCCATCGGCTGGCTGCGCCTGGCCGTGCTGCCGGCCGCCCTGTGGCTGTACCTGCGTCACTTCAGCATCCTCGGCTGCCGCCAGTGCTCGAGCGATGATGGACTTCGATAGACTGCCCGACTGGGCGGAATGGCTGGCGCAGGATGCCGACGGCACCTGGCACCCGCAAGGGGTAGGCCGTGGCTGTAAGCCGCTAAAGCGGCAACAGCCACGCTCTGGGCCTACGAAGCCGAGCCCAACCAGCAGGAACGCGGCTGGTACGAAAATGAAGCGGGACGCATCCGCCGTGTGGGGAAAACCGCGCCGCCGGCGGACTGGCAGGCGATGCTGCTGCGCCGCCCGCGCTGAACAAAAGGGCCTCAGCCGGCAGACGTGTCAGGTTGCAGCAGGTCGATCCTGAAGCTGTCTTCGTACGGCGGCACATTGCATTCGATGATGTCCGATGGCGCAACGTCGAGCCGGACGCCGACGATGTCGGTGCGCACCGGCAGCTTGGCGGCGCCACGATCGACTAGTACCACGGTACGAATCTCCGCCGGCTGACGGCAGGCCAGGTACTCGACGGCACGCAGCATGGAGTGGCCGCGGTACATCACGTCATCCACCACCAGCACGGTGTAGCCCGGCA
Source organism: Thiobacillaceae bacterium (assembly GCA_041736375.1). GTDB lineage: Bacteria > Pseudomonadota > Gammaproteobacteria > Burkholderiales > Thiobacillaceae > Thiobacillus. The sequence goes on along the minus strand of JBGSTQ010000086.1, from coordinate 185 downwards.
GCCCAAGGTCCGCGTGGGCGGGATTCTCCGTCAGCCGGGTTTCCGGATAGAGCAGGGTGAGATCGTCGGCGTAACGCTTGATCTGCAAATCCAGCCGCACGCAATCGGTCAGGCCGTAAATCCGGAGCAGGCGCTCATGCAGCCGGTCGGCCAGCGGCGCGCCGCGGCGCAGGATGCCGACCACC
>JBGSTQ010000060.1:0-2838 GCA_041736375.1 Thiobacillaceae bacterium | reverse complement strand
TCGACCATCCAGATCGGCATCACCTCGATCGGCATCCTCAGCGGCATCGTCGGCGAGGCCGCCCTCGCCGCTCCGCTGGCCGCCTGGCTGCACGCGGCGGGGGGGCTGGAACAAGGTGGTAGCCAGATCGCCGCCACCGCCCTGGTGGTCGTCCTCATCACCTACGTCTCGATCGTTGTCGGCGAACTGGTGCCCAAGCGCCTGGCGCAGTTCCATCCGGAAAGCATTGCCCGTGTGGTGGCGCGCCCGGTCAACCTGCTGGCGCGGCTCACCCGCCCCTTCGTCGTGCTGCTGTCGCTTTCCACCGATGCGCTGCTGCGGCTGATGGGCAAGAGCCAGCAGGCCGCCCCGGTCGTCACCGAGGAGGAAATCCGCGCCATGCTGGAAGAGGGTTCCGAAGCCGGCGTGATCGAGCGCCAGGAACACGACATGGTTCGCAACGTCTTCCGCCTCGACGAAAGGCTGCTCGGCTCGCTGATGATTCCGCGCGCCGACATCGTCTATCTCGACCTCGAGAGTCCGCTCGACGACAACCTCAGGCTGGCGGTCGAGTCCGAGCATTCACGCTTTCCCCTGTGCCGGGGCGGACTGGACGAGGTGCTGGGCGTCATCACCACCAAGCAGCTGTTCAACCTGACGGTGAAGGGCGGCGAAACCGATCTCGCCGAACTGGCCCAGACCGAGGTTTTTGTACCCGAGAGCCTGACCGGAATGGAGCTGCTCGACCATTTCCGCGCGTCCGGCACGCAGATGGCCCTCGTCGTCGACGAGTACGGCGAGGTGCAGGGACTGGTCACCCTGCAGGACGTGCTGGAGTCGGTCACCGGCGAATTCAAGCCCAGCAGCCAGGGCGAGGCCTGGGCGGTGGAACGCGAGGATGGCTCCTGGCTGCTGGATGGGTTGATCCCCCTCCCCGAACTCAAGGACCAGCTCGGCCTGAAGAACGTGCCCGACGAGGAAAGAGGCCGCTACCACACGCTGAGCGGCATGGTGATGTGGCTGCTGGGCCGCCTGCCGCAGACCGGCGACGTGGTGAGCTGGAATGGCTGGCAACTGGAAGTGGTCGACCTCGACGGCAAGCGCATCGACAAGGTACTGGCCACTCGCATGGCGGAAGAGGCATAGCCGCTACCCGGCGAGGCCTCGACATTCCGAACCCGGACATCCGGCGCAAGCAATGATCAGGTTGCCTGCGCGTTGAAGGCATTGCCACACCACGTGAATCTTGACAGCTTCAATCTGCAGAAGGCCCAACCCTCCGCCCAGCTAGCCGGAATGAGAACGTTTCCTATACTTGATTACTTCAGAACACACGTCTGCCCGCAACCGCTTCGCACCGGACAGACGGGCCAAGCGGGCAGCCGGAAACCGCGACAGCCACCCGCTGCGTGTCTAGCGGCCACAATCAAGGAGACGAACATGAGCACCGTATTGAAAGAAGTCATCAGCGCCAACCAGAACTATGTGTCCACCTTCGGCGATAAGGGCAAGCTGCCGATGCCACCGGGGCGGCGCTTCGCCATTCTCACCTGCATGGACGCCCGACTCGACCCGGCCAAGTACGCCGGCCTCGCCGAGGGTGACGCTCACGTCATCCGCAATGCCGGCGGCCGCGCAAGCGACGACGCCATCCGCTCGCTGGTCATTTCCTACAAGCTGCTCGGCACGCGCGAATGGTTCGTCGTCCACCACACCGACTGCGGTATGGAAACCTTTACCGACGACGTCATGCGCAAGCTGCTGCGCAGCAGCCTCAAGACCGCCAGCATCGACGCCAGCGGCTGGCACGATACTGGCGGCGGGACTGGCTCTGCTGAAGGGGAGCACATCAGCTGGCTCACCATCCCCAAACAGGAACAAAGCGTGCTCGAGGACGTGCAGCGGATCCGCAACCACCCCTTGGTGCCGGGCGACATCCCCATCTACGGCTACATCTACGACGTGAAGAGCGGCAAATTGATCGAGGTGCCGGAGGCGACTGCGGCGGGACGTACCCGCTAGCCAAATGCAAAGGCTGAGGTCGCCATATCGGTGCAGGCTGGTAGGCGGTCAGACTGCTCTTGCATTGACCTGTTTTTAGCCATGCGGGGTCAAACCCGCACATCAACCCAACCGGCTACGGCAAGGATGGGCAGACAGGCTGATGACTTGCAGGGAATGCGGCGTCAGCTTGCGCTGCGCCCATTTCACCGCTTCGAACGAAGCGGGATCCGATCCTGGCGGGTTCACCGCAACGGAAGCCGAAAGCGATCGTCAGGACGGTTTACACGCCAGGTTTTCGGTCGACCGGATAGGTTGGGGACGACTATTTGCGGCGTTGCTTTTCGGTGCAGCGGATGATTTCCTTGTTGGTCTTGCGGGCCAGGCAATGGCGCATATCACCGCCCTGCCGCTTGGTCCGGGTCGTGGTCGCCTTCTCCCGGACCTGGGCCTTCTCCTGCGTTTGGACCATTTCCTGCGTCTTCACCGGTTCGGGCTGAGCGGCCGGCCCGCCCGTCTCTGCGCCCTGCGCCATCGCCACATTGGCCGCGCACACAAGCGGCAACATCATCAACCAGGTTTTCATCAGATCTCCTTTAATCCCCATCCACACTCGCGGGCTTCGAGCACATACATGTGATCGCGAACGCATCGAATCCATCCAGCACATCAGGCAAGCAATCCGCCATGGAGTGACGCGCCTCGCTGCTACACGTTTAAACGGCTTTTTCTGGCTTTCCTTTACCCGAATCCCGGGCCCAGCCGTCACGCACCCGGACCCGGCTCGCAACCCACCGCATCGCCGACCCGGATCAGACCGCCCGCCAGTATCCGCGCCGTGACGCCGCCATGGCCGCG
>JBGSTQ010000027.1:0-2067 GCA_041736375.1 Thiobacillaceae bacterium | reverse complement strand
GGCCCACGGTGGCCATGTCGCGGCGGTGCAGGTCCTGATCGCCGCCGGCGCCGACGTCCACACCAAGGCACCGCAGGGCTGGACGGCGCTTGCCAAGGCCGCCTACAACGGCGAAACCGAACGCGGCTACGTCGAAGTGATCGAAGTGCTTCACCAGGCGGGCGCCTCGCTCGACGAGCGCATCTTCTTCGGCATCACCCCGTTGATGCTGGCGGCCGGCGGTGGTGACGCATCGGTGGTGGAATGGCTGATCAACAACGGCGCCGACGTGCTGGCCACCAACGAGGGCGGACGTACCGCGCGGCTGATGGCGAACGACAAGTTCTATGTGGATGTGATCAACCTGCTGACTGAAGCCGAACGCCAGCTCGGCGTTCAGGAAGACGGCTCGTGCTCGTCGACCAAGAGCGTGGTCAAGCCGCAGGTGGTCAACCTGATGAAACCGACCACGCATTGATCGGTTTGGGCGCGCGCAGCGCCCGCTCGCCCCCTCTCCCGCTTGCGGGGGAGGGTTGGGGAGGGGGAAGCGAAGCGTCGGTTTGGGTGCGCGGAGGATAACCAGCGACTTGCCCGTTTGCGGGCTTAGTCGAATGGCTAGTAGTTCCATCAGGGTTGGGGAGGGGGAAAAGCCGGGTAACAATTCTCCCTCTCCCCTACCCCCTCTCCCGCAAGCAGGAGAGGGGAACAAGGTCAAATCAGTGCTCCAGCCAGTCGATCAAGCCCTGCCACTGCTCGATGTCGCGTTCGATCAAATGATGCGGCAGGTCGAACAGGCTCTTGCCTTCGAATGCTGCATTGACGTATTGCTGGGTGTTGCGCAGGAATGCCAGCACCGGCAGATCCTGCTGCTGCATGAACTCCTCCAGCGTGACACCGGCACGGGTACGCGGGTCGACACGCATGCCGACCACGGCGACGAAGGCATGGCCCTTGCGCACCGCCTTTTCGGCATGCAGCGCGGCTAGAAAATCCTGGCTGGCGCGGATGTCGAAAAGCGACGGCGCGATCGGCACCACCACCTTGTGCGCGAGCTTCAGCGCGCGCTCAAGATTCTTGCCGTGCAGGCCGGCGGGCGAATCGATCACCAGCCAGTCGGTCTCTTCCTTCTGACCCTCGCGCATCAGCTCGATGTCCGGCAGCGCCATGTCCCGCATCGCCAGCCAGTGGGTCGCGGACCGCTGCCGGTCGAGGTCCAGAATCGCCACGCGCTCGCCACGCAATGCCAGATAGCCGGCCAGATTGGTCGACAGCGTGGTCTTGCCGCTGCCGCCCTTGGGATTGGCCACCAGAATCACGCGCATGCTCGCTCCTTGATTGACAAAGACTTATCCACGAACGGCACGCGTCGCTTCGTGCCCTTCGTTGACCCAGTCATCCCTGCAGCGCCTCCGCGCTGTAAACCACCGCCAGCGTATGGGTCTCGCCCGGCGCCACGGTAACGACGTTGTCCATCGCGTTGGCCGATTCGACGCAGACCATTTCGCGCCAGCCCGCACCGCTCCGGCCTTTGCCCATGTCGCCCATCTTCTCGGCCTTGTCGGCCCACGGCGTCCACACCACGGTGGATCGCGAGCCGGTCTTGGCGACGCGGATGCGGCGATTCAAACCCGGGTCCTCGATCACGCAATCGGCCGGCGTATCGACGTAGACGCGATCGACTTCGCCGCTGAAGGCAATCGCGCCCTGCTGGTTCCGCCGCGCGAAGTTTTCGACCTTGTCGTGGTAATCGCAGCCTTCCAGCCCGGTCACCCTGACCGCGCCGATGTCGCTGATGTGGAAATAGGTATGCAGCGCCTCGCCGATCTGCAGCGGAGCGTCGCCCAGGTTGGTGGTGGCCAGCCGGACTTCCAGCCTGTCACCGACGATGACCGTCAGCGTCAGTCGGGTGGGGTGCGGCCACTGCGCGCGGGTCTGGTCGTTGTCGACCAGCTGCAGGGTGATTTCCGTCCGGGCGTCATTGCGCTTGCGGCTGCCGACGACGGTCCAGTCGACCGTGCGCGCAAAGCCATGGGCCGGATACGAAGCCTGGCTGGCGTGCGGGCCAAACCACGGCCAGCACACCGGCAC
>JBGSTQ010000019.1:0-11248 GCA_041736375.1 Thiobacillaceae bacterium | reverse complement strand
GCGACCCCGGCCTGCGCGCCAAGATCGCCGTGGTCTCGCACGATCCTCGCATCGACCCGATCGGCACCTGCATCGGCCTGCGCGGCTCGCGCGTCACCTCGGTGACCAACGAGCTCGCCGGCGAGCGCGTCGACATCATCCACTGGTCGGCCGATCCGGCGCAGTACGTGATCAACGCGCTGGCACCGGCCGAGGTCAGCTCCATCGTCGTCGATGAAGACAAGCACAGCATGGACGTGGTGGTAGAAGAAGAGCAGCTCGCCATGTCAATCGGACGCGGCGGCCAGAACGTCCGCCTGGCCTCGGAACTGACCGGCTGGGAGCTCAACATCATGACGCGCGAGGCCGCCCAGGAGAAACAGTCCTCCGAAAGCGAAAAAACCCTCGCCCTGTTCATCGACAAGCTCGATGTGGATGAGGAAGTCGCCCAGATTCTGGTCGACGAGGGCTTCTCCACGCTGGAAGAGGTCGCCTACGTTCCGCTCAACGAGATGCTGGAAATCGAAGCCTTCGACGAAACGCTGGTGAACGAACTGCGCACCCGCGCACGCAACGCCCTGCTGACCGCAGCCATCGTCGGCGAGGAGGAAGTCGAAGCCTCCGCGGGTGATCTGCTCTCGCTTGAAGGCATGGACGCTGAAACCGCGCGCACCCTTGCCACCAAGGGCATCCACACCACCGAAGACCTGGCCGAGCTGGCCGTGGACGAGCTGGTCGAGATGGCCGAGATGGACGAGGCACGCGCCAAACAATTAATCATGGACGCACGCGCGCCCTGGTTTGCCCAAGGCTGATACGCCACGAGGACTGCATGAACGTCGAACAATTCGCTCAGGAACTGAAACTCCCCCCGCAACTGTTGCTTGAACAGTTGAAGGCGGCAGGCGTCGCCAAGCAGGATCCGGCCGACGATGTCACCGAGGCGGACAAGGCCCATCTGCTCGATTACCTGCGCAAGATGCATGGCGGAGGCGGTGAACCCGGCAAAACCAAGATCACCATTACCCGCAAGCAGACGGGTGAAATCCGCAAGACCGACAGCACCGGCAAGTCGCGCACCATTCAGGTGGAAGTTCGCAAGAAGCGCACCTATGTGAAGCGTGAGGCCGGCGCCGCGACAGCCGAAGCTCCGCTGGTCGAAGAGCTTGCCGCTCAGGCGGAACCGGTGGCGGTGGCGGAGGAAATGGCTCCGCCGCAAATCGAGCCGGTGGTCGAGGTAGCGGTCGAGGTCGCGCCGCCCGCTCCCGAACCGGTGGCTGAAGCCGCCGTCGAGATGCCCGTCGAGGCCGCTCCCGCAGAAGCCGTTGCCGAACAAGCCCCCGCGGTGAAGAAAACCACCCGGGTCAAGAAGGCTTCGATCCTCAACGAGGCCGAAGTCAAGGCACGCGAGGAGGAAGCACGCCGGGGACAGGCGCTGATCGATCGACAGATCGAGGAAATCCGCATCAAGCAGGAGCGTGAAGCGCTGCGCAAACAGGCTGAGGCCGCGCGTGAGGCGGCCAAGCTGGCTGACGCGCAAAAAGCGGCGGCACCCGCCGCGCCCAGCGCCACCACCTTGCACAAGCCCGACAAACCCGCTGCCGGCAAGGGCGAGAAAAAGCCCGTCAAGAAAGCCGAAGGGGCCTGGAAGGACGACGCCGCACGGCGCAAGGGTGGTCTGAAAACCCGCGGCGGCGCGGCGCCCGATACCGGATGGCGCGGCCGCAAGGGCAAGAACAAGACCAGCCATGAGGAAAGCTCGTTCGCCGCTCCCAGCGAACCGATCGTGCGTGAAGTGCTGGTGCCCGAAACCATCACCGTGGCGGAGCTCGCCCACAAGATGTCGGTCAAGGCCGCCGAAGTGATCAAGACGCTGATGAAAATGGGCAGCATGGTGACCATCAACCAGGTGCTGGACCAGGACACCGCGCTCATCATCGTGGAAGAAATGGGCCACATCGGCAAACCGGCCGCGCTGGATACGCCCGAGGCCTTCCTGCAGGATACCGGCGGAGCCATCGAGTTGACCGCGGTGCCGCGTCCCCCCGTGGTGACCGTGATGGGCCACGTCGACCACGGCAAGACCTCATTGCTCGACACCATCCGGCGCACCCGCGTCGCCAGCGGCGAAGCCGGCGGCATTACCCAGCATATCGGCGCCTATCACGTCGAAACCGAACGGGGCGTCATCACCTTCCTCGACACCCCTGGTCACGAGGCGTTTACCGCGATGCGGGCGCGCGGCGCCAAGGCGACCGACATCGTGGTGCTGGTGGTGGCCGCCGACGACGGCGTCATGCCGCAGACGATCGAAGCCATCCACCACGCCAAGGCCGCCAACGTGCCGCTGGTGGTGGCGGTGAACAAGATCGACAAGCCCGATGCCAACCCCGAGCGCATTCGCCAGGAACTGGTCGCACAGGGCGTCACCCCCGAAGAATGGGGCGGCGACACCCAGTTCGTCGAAGTGTCGGCCAAGGCCAACACCAATATCAACGGCCTGCTCGACGCCATCCTGCTGCAGGCCGAGGTGCTGGAGCTGCAGGCGGCGGCGGAGGGTCCGGCCAAGGGCATCGTCATCGAGGCGCGACTGGACAAGGGCAAGGGCCCGGTTTCCACGCTGCTGGTGCAGTCCGGCACCCTGCGCCGCGGCGACATGGGGCTGGCCGGCCAGGTTTACGGCCGCGTGCGCGCCATGCTCGACGAAGCCGGCAAGACGGTGAACGAAGCCGGACCGTCGATCCCGGTCGAAATCCAGGGCCTGTCCGACGTGCCGCAGGCAGGCGAGGACATGATGGTGCTTCCGGACGAGCGCAAGGCGCGTGAAATCGCCCTGTTCCGTCAGGGCAAGTATCGCGACGTGCAGCTGGCGAAGAAGCAGGCCGCCAAGCTCGAATCGATGTTCGACCAGATGGGCGAAGGCGAGGTCAAGCAGTTGCCGGTCATCCTCAAGGCCGACGTGCAGGGCTCCTACGAAGGTCTGGCACACGCGCTGGCCAAGCTGTCCACCGGCGAAGTCAAGGTCAACGTCATCCACAGCGCCGTCGGCGCGATCACCGAATCCGACGTCAACCTGGCGCTGGCTTCGAAGGCGGTTCTGATCGGCTTCAACGTGCGTGCCGATGCCTCCGCAAGGAAGCTGGCCGAAGCCAACGGCGTCGACATCCGCTACTACAACATCATCTACGAGGCCGTCGACGAGATCAAAGCGGCGCTGTCCGGCATGCTCTCGCCCGAGAAGAAGGAAAGCATCATCGGCACCGTGGAAGTCCGCCAGGTGTTCGTCATTTCCAAGATCGGCACCATCGCCGGCTGTTATGTGACGGATGGCGTGATCAAGCGCAATGCCGGCGTACGTGTACTGCGCAACAACGTGGTGATCCACCAGGGTGAACTCGACTCGCTGAAGCGCTTCAAGGACGACGTCAAGGAGGTCAAGGCCAACTTCGAATGCGGTCTGTCGCTGAAGAACTTCAACGACATCCAGGAAGGCGACCAGCTCGAGGTGTTTGAGGTCGTGGAAGTGGCGCGGTCGCTGTAATGCCGAAGGATTTTCCAAGGGCGCGCCGGGTCGCCGACCAGATCCAGCGTGAACTGCCGGAACTGATCCGGCAGGAAGTGAAGGATCCGCGCGTCGGCATGCTGACGATCACCGAAGTGGAAGTCACCCGCGACATGGAACACGCCAAGGTGTTCTTCACCACGCTCGGCGGGGCCGCCGAACACGAGGCCTGTCTCCAGGGTCTGCAGCGCGCCAGCGGCTTCCTGCGCTCGCAGCTGTCGCATCGCATGCAGCTGCGCGTGGTGCCCAAGCTCAGCTTCGTGTACGACAGTTCGGTCGAGCGCGGCATGGAACTCAGCCGGCTGATCGAGTCCGCCATCGCCGAGGACGCCAAGCACCCGAAAGACTCGTGAAGCCTGCGCGTCAGCCGCTTCCCCATCTCTCTCTACCCAATCTTGAGAGAGTCAAATTGATGCGCCTACCCCCTCAACCCAACCCTCTCCCACAAGGGGCGAGGGAGCAAACGTGATGCGTGAAGCGATGGCTACGCCACCCTCTCCCCAACCCTCCCCCCGAACGGGGGAGGGAGCAAACGTTGGGCCTCGCCCGCGCAAACCAATTAATGGCGTGTTGCTGCTGAACAAGCCGGTCGGCATCAGCTCCAACGCCGCGCTGCAAAAGGCCAAATGGCTGCTCAACGCCAGAAAGGCCGGTCACACCGGCACCCTCGACCCCTTTGCCGACGGCCTGCTGCCGCTCTGCTTCGGCGAAGCCACCAAGTTTTCCGCCTACCTGCTCGAAGCCGACAAGACCTATCGCGCCGTGCTGCAACTGGGTGTCGTCACGACGACCGGCGACCCCGAAGGCGAGGTGCTGGCGACGCGACCGGTCGCGGCGAGCCGCGAGAAATTCGACGCTGTACTGCCGCGCTTTAGCGGCGAAATCGAGCAGGTCCCGCCGATGCATTCCGCGCTCAAGCACCAGGGACGCCCGCTCTACGAATATGCCCGCGCCGGGATCGAGATCGACCGCCCTCCCCGCCGCGTGTCGATCCGCCGTCTGCACGTCATCGAATGGGCACCGCCGCAGGTCGTCATCGAGGTGCAGTGCAGCGCCGGCACCTATATCCGCACCCTGGCGCAGGACATCGGCGCGGCGCTCGGCTGTGGCGCCCACCTGACCGCGCTGAAGCGGCTGGCGTCCGGAGGCTTCAGCCTGGCGGACGCCCGTTCGCTGGCTGAACTGGAGACGCTCCCCGCCGAGGAGCGACCTGCCCGCCTACTGCCGGTAGACAGCCTGGTCGCCCACTTACCAGCGGTCAGCCTTGACCCTGAAAGCGCGGCCCTGCTTTGTCAGGGGCGCCACCCCGAACTGGAACGGGCGCCCGCCGGACTGGTTCGCGTCTACGACAACAACCAACATTTCCTCGGCCTGGCCCGGTCGGATTCACACTGCCTGGTTCCCCAGCGCCTGATCGCGACCCACCCGGCAGCGAAACAACCCTGACCCGGACAGCAGCCGAAAAAAAGGACCGTAGGCGGATCACCCGCCTACGGTCCTTTTTTGCATCCAGCAATCAGCCGAAGCGGCCGGTGATGTAATCCTCGGTCTGCTTCTTGGTCGGTACCATGAAGAGGGTGCTGGTTTCGTTGAACTCGATCAACTCGCCCAGGTACATGAACGCCGTGTAATCGGAAATCCGCGCCGCCTGCTGCATGTTGTGGGTGACGATGGCGATGGTGTATTCGCTTTTCAGTTCGTTGATAAGTTCTTCGATCTTGGCAGTGGAGATCGGGTCCAGCGCTGAGGTCGGCTCGTCCAGCAACACGATTTCAGGCTTGACCGCGACCGCCCGCGCAATGCACAGACGCTGTTGCTGTCCGCCGGAGAGCGACAGCCCGTTCTGCTGCAACTTGTCCTTCACCTCACCCCACAGCGCCGCCTTGTTGAGCGCCCATTCCACACGGTCATCCATGGCACTTTTTGACATGCGCTCGTAAAGGCGCACGCCAAATGCGATGTTTTCATAGATCGTCATCGGAAAGGGAGTCGGCTTTTGGAACACCATGCCGATCTTCGCGCGCACCAGGTTGACGTCCTGCTTCTTGTCGAGCAGGTTCTTGCCGTGGAACAGAATCTGGCCTTCGGCGCGTTGTCCCGGATACAGGTCGTACATGCGATTGAAGGTCCGCAACAGCGTCGACTTGCCGCAACCGGACGGGCCGATGAACGCGGTCACCTTCTTGTTGGCGATGTCCAGATTGACGTTGTTGAGGCCTTTGAAGTCGCCATAGTAAAAATCCAGATTGCGGATTTGCAAAGCGGCATCTTTGTCAGCGGGCATGGCTTGAGCGGGCATCAAAAAGCTCCGGGGAAATTAACGTTTGTCTTTGTTGCGGAAAACGACGCGCACGGCGATATTGACTGCCAGCACCAGGAAGGCGATCAAAAGCGCCCCGCCCCAGGCCAGGTTGACCCAGTTGTCGTAAGGGCTCAATGCGAACTGGAAGATCACCACCGGCAGGTTGCCCATCGGTTCCGACATGTCAGTATTGAAGAACTGGTTGTTGAGCGCGGTAAATAGCAGAGGCGCGGTCTCGCCGGTGATGCGAGCCATCGCCAGCAAGACCCCAGTCACCACCCCCGACTTGACCGCGCGCAGGGTGACCTTGAGCGACACCTGCCAACGCGGCGCGCCGACGGCGAAGGCAGCTTCGCGCAGGCTGGACTGCACCAACTTCAACATGTTTTCGGTGGTACGCACCACCACCGGGATGGCGATCAGCGACAGTGCCAGTGACCCCGCCCAGCCTGAAAATCCACCGGTGGTCGCCACAAACAAGGCGTATACGAACAAGCCAATGACGATGGAAGGCGCCGACAGCATAATGTCGGTCATGAAGCGGGTGAACGACGCAAACTTGGATATGCGCCCGTATTCGGCCAGATAGATGCCCGCCAGAATGCCGATCGGGGTCGAAATCAGCATGGAAAAAAACAGAATGAGGCCGCTGCCGACAATCGCATTCCGCAGGCCGCCTCCTTCGGATCCCGGGGCCGGGGTATCCTGGGTTAACAAATCCCAACTCAGCGCGGCAAAGCCCCTGGAAAACAACGTCCACAGAATCCACAGCAGGGCGACCAGTCCTAGGCTCATCGCGACCATCGACAGGGTAATGCCGATACGGTTGACCCACAGGCGGCGACTATAAAGACTCGTCATGATTCACAGACCCTCGGAGCCCATGCTGCGGCTGATCAGCCAGCGTGAAATCGCCAGCACGATGAAGGTGAGGATGAACAACACCAGTCCCAGAGCAAACAGCGAAGCAATATGCAATCCCGGGTCCGCTTCACCGAATTCATTCGCGAGTGTCGAGGCGATGGATGTCCCCGGGGCAAACAGACTGCCGTTGATGCGATTGGCGTTGCCGATGACGAAGGTCACCGCCATGGTTTCGCCCAGCGCGCGACCCAGCCCCAGCATGATGCCGCCGATGACGCCGACGCGGGTATAGGGCAGCACGACGTTGCGCACGACTTCCCAGGTAGTGCAGCCGACAGCATAAGCTGACTCCCTCAGCACGTCCGGCACCGTTTCGAACACGTCGCGCATGACCGAAGCGATGAAGGGAATCACCATCAGCGACAGCACAATGCTGGCGGTGAGAATGCCGACGCCAATAGGAGGGCCGGAGAACCAGCTGCCGATGATGGGCACATCACCCAGCAAGTTCTGCAGGGGTGGCTGGATATGGTCGGCAAACAGCGGAGCAAATACGAAAAGTCCCCAGATACCGTAGACGATGGAGGGGATGCCAGCGAGCAACTCGATCGCGGTTCCCAGCGGGCGGCGCAGCCACACCGGGCAGGTTTCCGTCAGAAACAGGGCAATACCGAAGCTGATTGGCACTGCAATCAGCAGTGCCAACACCGAAGTCACGACCGTACCGTAAATAGCGGCCAGCGCGCCATATTTATCATCCGGCACACTCCAGATATTGGTCCACAGAAAGGACGGGCCGAATTCCTTGAGGCTCGGCCAGGCTTCGATCGTGAGCGAGACCAGAATTCCCACCAATGTCGCCAGCACGATAAACGCAAACAACTGGGTGGTGCGGTGGAAAAATAGGTCCTGCAAGCGGAATTTTCGCACTTGCTGGGCATGCAGATCGATTCCGGCGGATGCGCTGGTCTCACTCACGGTGGGGTGCCTATCGGTTCGGTTGTTATCTGCGGGAACACCCGCCGCAACCGGCAGACGCTTTCGCAGAAGGCCGGGGGCAACAAGTCGCCCCCGGCATTCCTCAATTCAGCTTGTACAGATGCTTATTTGATATTTTTCATTTCAGCTTCGACCATCTTCACGACGCTGGGCGGCAGCGCCACAAAGCCAAGTTCGGCGGCCATGCTCTGACCGTTATTCAAGGACCAGGTGAAGAAGTCGACCACGCCCTTCTGCTTGGTGGCGTCGGAGCCTTTTTCATAAGCCAGAACGTAGGTGGCCGTGGTGATGGGCCAGGCGTTCTTGTGCGACTGGTCCAGCAGATCCGGCGCCATGCCCCGGACCTTGAAGTTGGCGCCCGCAGCGGCGTCGGCAACCGACTGCTGACTCGGCACAATGTAGTTGCCAGCCTTGTTCTTCAGCGCGACGAAACTCATGTTGTTCTTCATCGCATCGGCGATATCCACATAGCCGATCGCGCCCTTGATCTTCTGCACGTTGGCAGCGACACCCGGGTTGCCCTTGCCGCCCACCGCGTTCGACGGCCAGTTCACGGTATTGCCCGCGCCGACTTCGCGCATGAAGGCCACCGATTGCTTGGCCAGGTAGTTGGAGAACGCATAAGTGGTGCCCGAACCATCCGAGCGATGGGACACAGTGATGGCCAGATCCGGCAATTGCACGCCGGGGTTCAGTTTGGCGATGGCCGGATCGTTCCACTTGGTGATGGCACCACGGAAGATGTTGGCGGCGGTGACGCCGTCGAGCTTCAGCTTGCCGGACTCGATACCGGGAACGTTCATGACGATGGTCACGCCACCCATCACGGTCGGAACCTGAACCAGCTTGGCCGCATCCAGATCCTCTTCCTTGACTGGCGCATCCGTGCCGCCGAAGTCGACGGTCTTGGCCTTGATCTGCTTGACGCCGCCCGACGAGCCGATGCCCTGGTAGTTGACCTTGTTGCCGGTCGCGGCCTGGTAGGCTTCGGCCCACTTGGTGTAAACAGCGTAGGGGAAAGTTGCGCCCGCGCCAGTGATGTCAGCAGCCAGCGCGCTGACCGAGAAAGCCAGACCCATGGCCACAGCCACCGTGCCTTGAGCCAGTTTGTTGAGTGTACGCATGTAATATCTCCAGTAATGGTTAACGTTGCCGCACGGGCGACGTCGCCATACTAACGGGCGAATATTACAGTTATATTTCAGGGCAGGAAATTACCCCGCAGCAGCGGCAATCCTGACAGCCTCGGCAATTGTTTCAGCCGTGTGTCGCACCTGATCGGCGTCACGCCCTTCCACCATCACCCGGATCAGCGGCTCGGTACCCGAGGCACGCAGGACGATCCGTCCGCTTCCGTTGAGGCTGGCCTCGGCCTCGGCAACCGAGGCCTGGACCGCCGCCGCCTGGTCGAGCTTGAAGCCCCTGGCGACCGGCACGTTGATCATGACCTGGGGATAGGTCTCCAGATCGGCAGTGAAGGCATCCAGTGTCTCGCCGGACTCGCGTAATGCGCGCAAGACCTGCAAGGCCGACACGATTCCGTCACCCGTCGTGTGCTTGTCGAGGCAAAGAATGTGGCCGGAAGTCTCCCCGCCCAGCGTCCAGGCATTGGCTTGAAGGCGTTCAAGGACGTAGCGATCCCCCACCTTGGCCCGCTCGAACGGAATCTGGATGCGGGCCAGTGCGTGTTCCATGCCGAGGTTGGTCATCAGGGTGCCGACCACCCCGCCCTTCATGTAGCCGGTCTGGATGCGATGGCGCGCAATGACATAGACCAGTTGATCACCATCGTAGATCCGGCCTTCGGCGTCGGCCATCATCAGCCGATCGCCGTCGCCGTCGAGGGCGATGCCGAGATCGGCACGATGCGTGCGGACAGCGTCCGACAAGGCCTTGGTATGCGTCGCGCCGCATTCGTCGTTGATATTGAAGCCGTTCGGCTCGTTGCCGATGGCGATCACCTCGGCGCCGAGTTCGTGCAGGACATGGGGCGCGACGTGATAGGTGGCGCCATGGGCGCAGTCGACGACGATGCGCAGGCCACGCAGGTCGAGGTGATTGGGGAAGGTGCTCTTGCAGAATTCGATGTAGCGTGCGGCTGCATCCTCGATACGGCGCGCGCGTCCGAGCTGGCGCGCCTCGACCGTCCTGATCGGATGGTCCAGCCGCGCTTCAATGGCTTCTTCCACACTGTCGGGCAGCTTCTGCCCGCTGGCGGAGAAGAACTTGATGCCGTTGTCCTCGAACGGGTTGTGCGAGGCGGAAATCACCACCCCGGCCTGCAGCCGCAGCGCCCGCGTCAGGTAAGCCACGGCAGGCGTCGGCATCGGCCCTGTCATCAGCACGTTCACCCCGGCGGCGGTGAAACCGGCTTCCAGGGCCGCCTCCAGCATGTAGCCGGAAATCCGCGTGTCCTTGCCAATGAGGATGGTGGGATGCTCGTTGGGCGGCAGGCTGCCGCGGTCGGCTACCAGCACCTGTCCGGCAGCATAGCCGAGAAGCATGACAAAATCGGGCGTGATCGGCGCCTCGCCGACCCGTCCGCGCACCCCGTCGGTGCCAAAATACTTGCGTCCCATATCAGGTTTCCTCGACTGCGTTCCAGATCGCCAGCGCGTCGCGCATGGCGGCCACATTGTGTACCCTTACAATTCGCGCCCCGCGCGCCACCGCCAGCAGGTGGGCGGCCACCCCGGCAAATTCCCGCTCGCCGACTTCGCGTCCGCTGAGCGCGCCGAGCATGGACTTGCGCGACATGCCCGCGAGAAGAGGCACCCCCAGTTGCGTCAGCACCTGCAGGTGCTTCAACAACGCGAGGTTGTGCGCCAGCGTCTTGCCAAAGCCGAATCCCGGATCGATGACGATCCGCTCCCTCGAAATGCCGGCCGCTTCGCAGGCCGCCACGCGCTCCTGCAAAAACTCCCTGACCTCGACCACCACATCGTCATACTGCGGTGCCTGCTGCATGGTCTGCGGCTCGCCCTGCATGTGCATCAGGCAAACCGCCGCCTGCGAAGCAGCCATCGCTTCAATGGCGCCAGGCTCACGCAGAGCCATGACGTCGTTGACCATCGCCACGCCGGCCTCCAGAGCCGCGCGCATCACAGCGGGCTTGCGGGTATCGACCGAGACGACCCGACCTTGGCTGGCCAGCGCGGCTATCACCGGCAACACCCGGCGCGTCTCCTCGTCGGCCGTGACAAATGCCGCCCCCGGCCGGGTCGACTCGCCACCGACATCGAGGATATCGGCGCCCTGCTCCGCCAGCTTGAGCGCGTGGTCGACCGCTGCCGCAGGTGAATCCAGCCGGCCGCCGTCGGAAAACGAGTCCGGGGTGACATTGACGATGCCCATGATCAGGGGGCGGTCGAGAGACAGGCGGAATGCGCCGGCGTGAAGCGTGGCCATAAAAAATGGAGGGGTCGAAACCCCTCCATTCTAAACCCCTGCAAAAGCAGAACCGTCAGGTTCCCTCGGCCGGCCGGGTAGTCGGCGCCGGAGCACTGGGCTTGTCGCCGCCGCTGGCCGGCGGCTGCGGCGGT
>JBGSTQ010000400.1:0-5759 GCA_041736375.1 Thiobacillaceae bacterium | reverse complement strand
ACCGCGCCGGCCCAGGCCGCCGTGCCGCGGCTGGTACTCGACACCAACGTCGTTCTCGACTGCCTGCATTTCAGGGATGCGGCGGCGCTGCCGCTATGGCAGGCACTGGTCACGGGGCGCTGCCGCTGCCTCGTTGACGACTACGCACTGGCCGAACTGCGCCGCGTCCTCGCCTACCCGGAATTCGAACTCGATGCCGGGGCACAGGCCGAAATATGGCAGCAGTACCGACGTATCACGGAGTGGGTCGAGGTGGCAGGCTTTCAGCGCAAGCTGCCGCGCTGCCGCGACCCCGACGACCAGCCGTTCCTGGTGCTGGCTGCGGCGAGTGGCGCCAGCCTGCTGGTGAGCAAGGACCGCGCCTTGCTGGAGATGAACCGCCGCAACCTGGGATTCGCAGTGGTGACGCCGGTCGAGGCTTGCCGGCGGTTGGGGCTCGAAGCCGAATCCCCGGCACCGGATTGAAGAGAATCTGGGTGCTCAGCGTAGTTTGAGTTTCGCCCACTTCCCGGAGAAACCCCAGGGCCGGATGCGGTCTGAACCTTGAGCAATATCCGTCGGCGCTGGATGCCGGTGTGAAATGGTGTCTGGCCCCATTTCTTTTTACAAGGCAGGATTGCAAGACAGGAAAAACCCGCCATCAAAGGGGCGGGCGGGAAGGTGTTCGCGCTTGACTACGGTCGGCTAATGGGTGACCCCATTTCCTTCGTTTCTTGGCTTTCAATGTTTTTCGGGTGCAAAAAAACCCGACAGGTTTCCCTGCCGGGTTGTTTGTCAGGCCTCGGCCCGCGGGTGCTTAAGCGGCCTGTTTGCGACGGCGGGCTGCGGCCAGACCCATCAGACCGATGCCCAGCAGGGCGAGTGCACCGGGCTCCGGAATCTGCTGGATTTCGCGGCCGATCTTGGTTTTTACCGCGTTTTCGAAGTCGTCAAAAGTAGCGGCAGCGATAACGAAAGAGCCGGTACCCCCCTGAATGTTGTTCTGATACCAACTTAACAGACCCGCTTCACCAAGAATAGCCAGGCCATTGATGGCGTCCACACCAGCTAGTAGAGCCGCATCGCGGGCATCGCTGGTGTCATCACCAGTGTTCTGTGCACCATCACCGGATACATCGATGACCCAGCGGTTGCCTTCGAAGCCGTTGCTGGCAAACAGTGGGTAAGCGTAGTTAATTGCACTACCGGGTCCCGTATTGCCGGAAAAAGCGCGTGAAGTTGCGGCAATGGCATCGGCGAATGCATTGGCGCTGGTGTCATCTGTGATGTGTGTCCAATTGACCAGTTGCGCCTGCTGGTAACCCCAAAGACCATTCGATGTAGGTCACGGCGATGCCGCCGGTCAACGACTCGATGTTGGACTGGATAATGGCATCCTTGAAGGCATTAACGTAGCCGGTTTTCTGCAGACCGTATTCGGTAGTATTCACGCTGCCGGACACGTCCACCAGCAGGGCGAGTTCCAGGGCGACGGGCACGGCCTGGGCGGTACCACCAAAACCGATCATGGCGGTGGCCAGTGCGGTGGCGGCGACGATTTTCTTGATTTTCATGAGATTCTCCTGAAGTTAGAGGTCGATCTTGGGGCGGGTTCGACGTCACCCACACTGCTGACAGACAATAAGCATGCTTCGGGCCAGGAAAATTAATCGCTTATTATTCAGTTGGTTGTGCAATTTATGCGGTGTCGGGCAGGCGGAAGTGTAAAAACTTCCGACATTCCCGGCCCTTGATTGGAGTCCGTCCTGCAAAGCAAGGAACCGGGGCGACACGATTGTTTGATAAGCGTGACCGGCTGGATTGGAAGATGGCTGCCCGGAGTGTAAAAATCCCCGACACTCAGCGCACCTTGATCTCCGTCCACATCCTCGACAGCACGCGGCGCTGGGCGCGGTCGAGATCTTTCAGCATTTCCAGCCTGCGCTGGATGTCGGGGGTGGGAAAGACCGCCTGGTTGGCGGCGATGGCGGGGTCGATGTAGCGCATCGCCTCGCGGTTGGGGTTGCCGGAGCCGATCAGGTTGGTGAGTTCGGCCGAGTTCTGGCCTTCGAGCATGAAGTCGATGAAGCGGTGGGCGAGGTCGGGGCGCGGGCCGGACTTGTGCAGCACCATCGAATCCAGCGCGAGCACGGCACCCTCCTTCGGCGTGGAATAGGCAATCGTGAAAGGCCGCCCGGCCTGCCTGGCATCCTGCCGGGCCTGGAACATGTCGCTGGAATAGCCGTGGGCGAGCCAGATGTTGCCGACGGTGAGTTCCTTGATGTAGCTCGACGCGTTGAACGCTGCCCAGTAGGGCTTGGCGCGGATGATCAGGTCGCGGGCGCGGCGCCAGTGCGCCTCGTCGGTGTCGTTGGCGGAGTAGCCGAGGTATTTCAGCGCGGCGGCCATCAATTCGCGCTGCGAATCCAGCACCGTCACCCGGCCTTTCAGTTTTTTCAGATATTTCGGCTCGAAGATGGCCGCCCAGGTGTCGGTGGGGATGCCCAGTTCGCGCAGCTTCTGCTCGTTGTAGCCGATGAGGGTGATGGTGTAGGCGTAGGGCACCGAGTAGCGGCTGCCGGGGTCGAACGCGGTGTCGAGGTAGGCCGGGTCGATGTTCTTCAGGTTCGGCAGCTGCGACTTGTCGAGCGGGCGCAGCTGCTTCGACTTGATCAGCGACTCGACCGCGTTGCCCGTGGGCACGATGAGGTCGTAGCCCGACGCGCCCGCTGCCAGCTTGGCGAGCATTTCCTCGTTGTCGGAGTAGTAGTCCTGCACCAGCTTGCACTTGCAGGACGCCTCGAAGCGCGCGACGGTGGCGTCGGAGATGTAGTTGTTCCAGTTGTACAGATGCAGCACGTCGGCGGCGTGCAGCGCGGAAGACAGCTCAAGCAGCAGCAGCGCGAGGAATCTCATGCGCCCGTTGATTTGAAGGCTTTGCCGTGAATACGCGAGGCGAGCACGATCATGCCCAGCGTCAGCGCCATCAGCACGGTGGACACCGCGTTCACCTCGGGCGTGACCGCGATCTTGATCATCGAGTAGATCTCCAGCGGCAGGGTCGAGACCCCGACCCCGGCGGTGAAGAAGGTGATGACGAAGTCGTCCAGCGACAGTGCGAAAGACATCAGCGCTCCGGCCATCACTGCCGGCAGGATGAGCGGAAAGGTCACCAGGCGAAAGGTCTGCCAGGGGGTGGCGCCGAGATCGCGGGCCGCCTCGAAGATGCTCTCGTCCATGCCCAGCAGGCTGACCCGCACGACGATGGTGACGAAGCCGATGCAGAACGTGATGTGGGCCACGATGACCGACCACAGGCCCAGTTCCAGCCCGAGCCAGGGACGGAACACAAGATTGAAGAACAGCAGCAGGCTGACGCCGAGCAGAACTTCGGGCATGGCCACCGGGGTGACGGCGAGGACGGGCAGGATGCGCAGCTTGTAGCGATGGATGGCAAGCCCGGCCAGGGTGCCCAGCACGGTGGCCGCCAGGCTGGCGGTCACGGCGATGAGCAGCGAGTTGCGTGCTGCGGCGAGCATGCCGGTGTCGTTGAACAGCTCGCTGTACCAATGCAGCGTGAAGCCCACCCATTCGGCATTGAGCCGGGAATCGTTGAAGGAATAAAGCACCACGATCAACAGGGGCAGGTAGAGAAAGGCATACGCTGTCAGCGCCGCAACCCACAGCCACAATGGATTCCTACGCATGGCGGCCGACCCCGCGCCGGGCGAGCCATGCAGCCAGGCCGGCGAGCACCAGCACCGCCAACGTCAGCATGAGCGACAGGGTGGCGCCGAACGGCCAGTCGCGGGTGCCGAGAAACTGTTCCTTGATGAGGTTGCCGATGAGGATGTCGCCGGTTCCGCCCAGAATGTCCGGGATGGCGAACATGCCCAGCACGGGAATGAAAACCAGCACCGATCCGGAATAGATGCCGGGCAGCGACAGCGGCCAGGTGACCTTCCAGAAGCGCTGCCAGGCGTTGGCGCCGAGGTCCTGTGCGGCGTCCAGCAGCGCGGGGTCATGCTTCGCCAGGTTGGTGTAGAGCGGCAGGATCATGAAGGGCAGGTGCACGTACACCATGCCCACCAGCACGGCGAAGGGCGAGAACAGCAGCGTGACGGGTTCGAATCCGAGCACCGCCAGCAGGCTGTTTGTCGCCCGGGCCAAGGCCGCCTGCGGGCCGAGAATGATCATCCAGGCGTACACCCGGATGAGGAAGTTGCTGGCGAAGGGCAGAACCGCCAGCAGCACCATCACGTCCTGGTGCCTTTTGGGGCTGCGCGCGATCAGCCAGGCCAGGGGATAAGCCAGCAGAATGCAGATCAGCGTGGTGGCGAGCGCCACGCCGAAGGACTTGATGAAAATCTCGGCATAAATGAAATCACTGAAAAAGAACCGGTAGGTCTCCAGCGTGAGCTGCCACTGGCCATGCTCGACGAGCGGGGCAAGGCCGCCGTACTCGCCGGGAAAGCGGAAGGACGCCACCACCATGATCAGGCTGGGCGCCACGAAGAACAGCAGCAGGAACAGCGTGGGCGGCAGGCTGACCACCCACCGGCCGAGGCGGCTATTCATGGAGGAATATGCCTGCATCGTGCCGCCAGCTCACGGCGACCGCGTCGCCCACCTCGAAGAAACGGGCGCGACCCGGCGCCGAGTTGGAAAGCAGCGCATCGATCGGGGTGCCGTCCGCCAGTTCCACCGTGTAAGTGGTCACGTTGCCGACGTAAATGAAACTCCGCACCTTGCCGCAGAAGTGATTCTTCAGTTCGCTGCCCTGGGTCGGACCGATACGCACCTGTTCGGGCCGCACGGTGAACCACCCCTGCTGTCCGGAACGTATCCCTTCCTGTGCCGGCGCCACAATCTCGCCGAGTTCCGCTACGGCGAGGCGCAGGTGGCCCGGCGCCGACTCGGTTACGTTTACCGCCAGCATGTTGGTGTTGCCGATGAAGTCGGCGACGAAACGATTCCGGGGAAAGCCGTAGATTTTCGACGGTTCGTCGAATTGCTCGATGCGGCCCTGGTTCATCACCGCGATGCGGTGCGAAAGCGCCAGCGCTTCATCCTGGGCGTGGGTGACGAAGATGAAGGTGATGCCGACTTCCCGCTGGATGTCGATGAGCTCGTGCTGCATTTCCTCGCGCAACTTGGCGTCGAGGGCGGCCAGCGGCTCATCCAGCAGCAGCAGGCGCGGGCGATTCACCAGGCTGCGCGCGAGCGCCACCCGCTGCTTCTGACCGCCGGAAAGTTCGTGCGGATAGGCGTTGGCCCGGTCTGACAGATGCACGCTATCCAGCGCCTCTTGAACCTTGGCCTTGATGGTGGGTTTGTCGCGGCGCGACATCCTGAGCGGAAAGCCGACGTTGTCCGCCACGCTCAGATGCGGAAACAGCGCGTAGCTCTGGAACACCGTGTGCAGTGGACGCTTTTCCGGTGGGGTGTCGGCGATGTTCCTGCCGTCGAGCAGGATCTCGCCGGCGTCCGGTAGGTCGAATCCGGCGATCATGCGCAGGATGGTGGTCTTGCCGCAACCGGAGGGGCCGAGCAGGGTGAAGAATTCGCCCGCCTCGATGGTCAGGCTGACATCATCGACTGCGGCGAGGCCGCCGAACCGGCGGGTGAGCTTGCGCAGTTCCAGCAGGGCCATGGCCGGGTCTCTTGGAAATCAGTCAGGGAGCACGATGGTGCGGCTGTTTGGCCACTTTCAGTTGCGGGCCCAGCGATCCCGCGACCATGCCGATGGCGCTGGCGATCAGGCCGGCGAACTGCGGCGG
>JBGSTQ010000172.1:0-2639 GCA_041736375.1 Thiobacillaceae bacterium | reverse complement strand
CAGCACCGCCGCCAGCAGAGCGGGGTCGGCCTCGATCAGTGCCTGTGCTTTGGGCAACTGGCCTTCCTTCAGCAGCATGTGAAAGTAATCGGCCAGGCCGGCTTCGCTGTCGGCCTTGGCCGCCCACTCGGCGAGCTCGGCCTTGCTGTGCACGCCGGCGAGTTCGATGCGTCCGATGCGCAGCCACGGCACCGAGCGCACGCCGAGCGCTTGTCCCACTTCGGGATGCTGCTCCAGATTGACCGCTTCGAGGCGGCCGATCGTGCTTTGCTTCACCAGATCGGCGAGTGCGGACAGCATCGCCGGGCAATGCGGGCAGTGGGTGGAGATCAGCAGCAGGGCGTCGGGTGTGGGCATGGGCGATGGGTCGAATGCGATTGGTTGAATGGTGGCGAGGCAGGATAATGGGCTGCATGGAATTTACCATTCTCCCCGTCACCCCGTATCAACAGAACTGCTCGCTGGTGTGGGACGAAGCGGGCCGCGCCGCGCTGATCGATCCCGGCGGCGAGGCGGAGCGCCTGCTGGCGGAAGTCGCGCAGCGCGGCCTCACTCTGGAAAAGATTCTGCTCACCCACGGCCACCTCGACCACGTCGGCGCCGCAGTGGAATTGCGCGACGCACTTGGCCTCCCCATCATCGGCCCGCAGCACGAAGAGCAGTTCTGGCTCGACCTGTTGCCGCAGCAGGCCGAGTTGTTCGGTTTTCCGCCAGCGGTGGCGTTCACCCCCGACCAGTGGCTGACCGACGGCGACCGGGTGGATGTCGGCTCGATCCAATTCGACGTGCTGCATTGCCCCGGCCACACCCCCGGCCATGTGGTGTTTTTTCAGCCGCAGGCGCGCCTCGCCTTCGTCGGCGATGTTCTGTTCAAGGGCTCGATCGGCCGCACCGACTTTCCGCGCGGCGATCACGCGGCGCTTCTGGCCGCCATCCGCGACAAGCTGTTCCCGCTTGGCGACGATGTGCGTTTCGTGCCGGGACACGGTGCGATGTCCACGTTCGGACACGAGCGTCGCGAGAATCCCTTCGTCGGCATGACGTCGGACTAGAATGAACTGACAAGGCCCCGGGGCCGGGAAAAACAAAAGGAGACTGAGATGAAGCCTTCCCGTTTTCTGCGTGCTCTGCTTCCTGCCGTGTTGCTGTCGGGTTCCATGGCGCAGGCGCAAAACCTTTCGGCTGTCATCATGCCCCCGCCCGAAGCCCCCGCAGTCACCCAGGCCGCGCAACGCGTGCTCGACGCGGTGAACAAGCGGGTTCCGCAGCTCGACACCGCGGGCCTGCTGGCGCAACTGAAGACGCAGCCCAAAACCGTGGTGATCGACGTGCGCACGCCTGCCGAGCTGGCGCTGTCGGGCCACATCGACGCGCCGCTCTTTTTCAACATCACGCGCGGCCAGCTGGAATTCCAGATCGAGGTGGCGGTGCCGGACAAGACCACGCCCATCGTCGTCTACTGCGGCGTCAGCCAGCGCAGTCCGCTCGCCGCCGAGACGCTGATCCAGCTCGGCTACAAGAACGTGAAGAACTACCGTGACGGCTTCGTCAACTGGAAGCGCGCCGGCCTGCCGGTGCGCCTGCTCGACAAGGCGCCCGCGTCCTTCCTCTACGACCTGCCGCAGGAAGTGATTCCCGGCGTGTGGTCGGCGATCGGCGCCACCGCGCCGGGCACCTATGAAAACTCCGGCCACAACAACAACCTGTCTTTTGTCATCACCGACGACGGCGTGCTGGTGGTGAACGCCGGCGACAACTACCTGCTGGCGCAAAGCCTGCACGAGGAAATCAAGAAGCGCACCAGCCAGCCGGTGAAATACGTGGTGCTGGAAAACAGCCAGGGCCATGCCATGCTCGGCTCCAAATACTGGAAGGAGCAGGGCGCCGCCATCATCGCCCACCGCGACACCGCGGCGTACATGGAAAAGACCGGCTACGACGCGCTGGAGGTCATGCGTGCCCGCGCGCGCGACAAGGCCTTCAAGACCGAGTTCGTGATGCCGGACAAGCTCTACGACGACAGGCTCGACCTGAAAATGGGTACGTGGAACCTGCAGATCCTGCACCTCGGTTCCTCGCACAGCCACGGCGACAGCATGGTCTGGCTGCCCGAGAAAAAGCTGGTGATCGCCGGCGACACTGCCTTCCACATCCGCATGCTGCCGATCTTCGAGGACACCGACACCGCCAAGTGGATCGAGACCTGGGACAAATTCGAAGCGCTCGGTGCCGAGATTGTCATCCCGGGCCACGGCGGGCCCACCGACACGGCGACGGTGCGCAAGTGGACGCGCGACTACCTGGTGCACCTACGCGAAAAAGTCGCCGAGGTGATCAAGAATGGCGGCTCGCTCGACGACGCCTACAAGGTCGACCAGTCGTCCTACCTGCACCTGCACACCGCCGACGAGCTCGCGCGCAGCAATGCCGGGCGGGTGTATCGGGCAATGGAGTTCGAATAGCCGCTAGCGCGGGCCAGGCTTCAGCGGCGTGATCGCGGGCCCGTCGCTGCGGCCGCCGGTAAGAGCCGCTGTGTGATCGTCGAGCCGCAGCTTGCCCTTGGCATTCCCACCGATGTGGCAGCCGTAGCATTTCGCTTCAAGGATCGGCTGCACATCTTTGAAGTAGCTCACCGTGTC
>JBGSTQ010000338.1:0-10074 GCA_041736375.1 Thiobacillaceae bacterium | reverse complement strand
GCCAGAGCGTGCGTTGCCACCTGGCGGGCCAGTTGCCGCCGGTGCAGCAACGCGCGTCAGCGCCCCCACGCGCCCGTGCGCAGGAAGCCGAGCCCTTGCTGCAGGTACGCGATCTGGATGTGCATTTTCCCATCCGCCGCGGGGTCATCCAGCACACGGTTGGCCAGGTGCGCGCGGTCGATGCCGTTTCCATCGACATCCAGGCCGGGCGTACCCTGGCGCTGGTCGGCGAATCCGGCTGCGGCAAGACCACCGTCGGCAAGGGCATCCTGCAGCTGATCGAACCGACCGCGGGAACGATCAGGCTGAACGGGGTGGCCATCACACGCAGTTCGCAGGTCCTGCACACCCTGCGCACCCAGGCGCAGATGATCTTCCAGGATCCGTTCAGTTCGCTCAACCCGAGGATGCGGGTGGCCGACATCCTGCTCGAAGGCATGGATGCGCTGAATGTCGGATCGGCGGCAGAACGCGGTGCGGCGGTGGTGCATCTGTTGCGCCAGACTGGCTTGCCGGAGGATGCCGGCAGCCGCTATCCCCACGAGTTTTCAGGCGGGCAGCGGCAACGCATCGCCATCGCCCGGGCGCTCGCGGTTTCGCCCAGGCTGGTGATCTGCGACGAGCCCACCAGCGCCCTCGACGTGTCGGTGCAGGCGCAGATTCTCAACCTGCTGAAGGATTTGCAGGATGCCCTCGGCATCGCCTACCTGTTCATCACCCACAACCTCGCCGTGGTCGAGTATCTGGCGCACCAGGTCGCGGTGATGTATCTGGGCCGCATCGTCGAGCAGGGTCCCGCCGCCGAGGTGCTGCGGATGCCACGCCATCCCTATACCCAGGCGCTGGTCAGCGCGGTACCCAGCATCGACCGTGCCTCGGGCAAAACCGTCATCCGACTTGCCGGCGACCAGCCATCCCCGCTCAATCCACCGCAGGGCTGCCATTTCCATCCGCGTTGTCCCCACGCCAGCGAGCTTTGCCGCGAGGTCTATCCGGATCGGACCGAAACGGCAGCGGCACACTGGGTGAGATGCCACTGGGTGGCGGGGCGGGTCTGATGCGCAACGCAGAGTGATCGAGAAACCACACCGGAGAATCGCCTTGGATAATCCCCCGACCCGCATCAAGTTCATGATCGGCAACATCCTGCTGGCGCTGGCGCTGATCACCCTGCTTTTCATGGGCAGCCTGTCCGACTATCTGGGCGTTTGGGCGATGGGACTGTGGATGGGGCTGGCCGGAGTGGGGATCTATTTCATCATGACGGACAAGAGCGACCCCGCCGAGCCCGATTGACTTCTCCTGTGCCGCTGCGTTCAGCGATCAGGCAGCCAGTTCAACCGAGCTTGAGTTTTTGCCGCTCGCGCGGCCGGCTGATGTTGTTCAGCGGTTAGTGATGCTGAGTTGCTGACCCGCCTTGATCTGGCCGGTTTCTTCGATTGAAGTATTCCACGACCTCAGTTCAGCCACGCTGACATTGTGGTTCTGCGCAATGCGGAACAGGGTGTCGCCGGGCTTGACGGTGTAGGTCTGCAGCGGCTCTTGCTGAACCCTGTGGCTGACCGGCTTCAGCGGAGAAGGGGACGGTTCGGCAGTCTGCTGCAAGGGCAGGCGCAGCGTCTGTCCGGCCTTGAGTTCTTCGACGCTCAGGACGGGATTGGCTTCGAGCAGGGCGGTTACGCTGAGGCCGTAGCGGCGTGCGATGGCGTACAGCGTGTCTCCGGGGGCAACGTAGTGCAGCAGGGTCGAGCCTGTTTCGGTCTCCGCTGCCGGACGCGCGAGCATGGCCCGTCCGCGCTGCGGTACCAGGATCGTCTGGGCACGGGCCAGTTTGCCGCGCTTGAGGGTGATCTGGTTATGTTCGGCGATATGTCTGGAGGTGGTGTTGAACTGCCGGGCAATGTCGTCGAGACGTTCGCCCTTTTTGGCGGCATAGGGTTTCCAGGCATCCCACACGCCGTTCTGCAGATTGTTTTCGAAATCGGCCGCCTTGCTGACCGGGACCAGCACGCTGACCGGGGTATCGGTGCGGATGATGTTGCGGGAGTGGGCGGGGTTGAGCGAGACGAACTCGTCGGTATTCATGTTGGCCAGCCGGGCGGCCGAGGAGACATCCATGCTGCCCGGCAGCGCCACCTGGGCAAAGTAGGGCTGGTTGGGGAGGGGGGCGATGGCGATGCCGTAGCGTTCGGGTTCGAGGATGAATTTCTTGACCGCGAGCAGCTTCGGGACGTAATGCCGGGTCTCCTCAGGCAGCGACAGGCTGGCGTAATTCGTCGGCAGGCCGCGCTGCACGTTGCGGGCGATGGCACGCGAGACGCAGCCCTCGCCGCAGTTGTAGGCGGCCAGTGCCAACTGCCAGTCGCCGAAATCGAGATAGAGCTTGCCGAGGTAGTCGAGCGCGGCGTTGGTCGAGGCCAGGATGTCGCGCCGCCCGTCGTACCAGCGGTCCTGCTTCAGGCCGTAGTGGGAACCGGTTGAGGGAATGAACTGCCAGATGCCCGACGCGGCCGAGGGGGACAGCGCCGTGGGATCGAAGGCGCTCTCGATTATTGGCAGCAGCGCGATTTCCATCGGCATGCTGCGCCGGTCGACTTCCTCGACGATATGGAACATATAGCGGCGCGCGCGCTCGACGATGCGCAGCGTGTGCTGCGGCCGTGCGGCATACCATTTTTCATGGACGGCAATCAGCGGATTGGCTTTGTCGGTGATCTTGAAGCCGTCGCGTACCCGTTGCCAAACATCGACATCGGCCGAATCCGTGTCTACGGTCGATGCGCTGATGTCGGTTTCCCAATGCAGCGTGATGGTGGCGGGAGCGCTGTAGGCCATCTGCGAGAACAGCACGGCCAGGGCGAGACATCCACTCAGTAACAACTTGATTCCGGGCAAGACGGTCTCCCGTACTCAACATGACCCCTATGCTAAGTCGATAGCCGCCAGAGGTCAACCATCGAAGCGGTCCTTCAAGGCGCGGATGGCGCCGAAAATTTCAGCGTCATCAAGAGGTTCGCGTCGCAGATAGCGCACCGCGTGGGGCTGCATCGAGGCGTGATGGAAGCGCAGAAACGGGTTGGTCGCCTTTTCCAGCGCCAGGGTCGAGGGCAGCGTCGGGCGATGCTGCTGACGCAGCGCGCGATCGCTCGACTCGCGTGCCCGAAGTTCGGGATTGTCGCCGTCGATGGTTTTGGCGAAGGCGATATTATCCAGGGTGTATTCATGCGCACAGCAGACTCGGGTAGCATCCGGCAGGCTGAGGATTTTGTCGAGGCTCGCGGCCATCATCGCCGGCGTGCCCTCGAACAGCTTGCCGCAGCCGCAGCCGAACACGGTGTCGCCGCAAAAGAGATAACCATGCCCGGCGTAGCTGATGTGGTCGAGCGTGTGTCCGGGGGTGGCGATCACCTCCAGGTCGAGTCCGAGTTCGGGAAAATGCAGGGTATCGCCCTCGCGCACAATCCGCTCGATTCCAGGAATACGCGGGTTGTCGGGACCATAAAGGGTGCAGTCGTAGCGTTGACGCAATTGCGTGTTGCCGCCCGTATGGTCGCGGTGATGGTGGGTGATCAGGACGGCAAGCAGATCCAGGTGATGGCTGTCGAGGAACCCGATTAGTGCATCCGCATCGCCGGGATCGACCGCGATGGCCTTTTGATCGTCGTGCAGGACCCAGATGTAATTGTCCTCGAACGCGGGAACGGGCGTGACCTTGAACATGATGGGATAATCGTCCAGAAGGAAGATGGCTATGTTATCCAAGCTTGACGCAAACTGGTTTGAAACGCCGCTGGGACAGCATCTGCTGCACCGCGAGCGCACCTATTTCGATCATGCCGTATCCGATGTGTTCGGTTTCAACGCGGTGCAGGTCGGGCTGCCGCATATCGATTTCCTCCGCAACAGCCGTATCCCCCTGCGGGTCAGCTGTGCGGTGGAGTCCGCCGCCCAGGTGGTCGCCGATCCGATGTTCCTGCCGTTCGACAGCCAGTCCCTCGATCTGCTGCTGCTGCCGCACGTCCTCGAATTCAGCAGCCATCCGCACCAGGTGCTGCGCGAGGCCGAGCGCGTGCTGCGCCCGGAGGGCCGGCTGCTGCTATCGGGCTTCAATCCGCGCAGCCTGTGGGGGCTG
Organism: Thiobacillaceae bacterium; assembly: GCA_041736375.1. Lineage (GTDB taxonomy): Bacteria > Pseudomonadota > Gammaproteobacteria > Burkholderiales > Thiobacillaceae > Thiobacillus. Next base: position 5,942 of record JBGSTQ010000338.1, on the reverse strand, counting down.
ACGCGCCTGGTGCGGGGTGCCGAGGGGGGCTATCCATGGAACGGCAGCTTCCTCAATATTTCACGCGTCAAGGACTGGATGGTGCTGCTGGGCATGGAGGTGGCCGGCGGCAGCATGTGCTGCTACCGTCCGCCGGTCAACCGCGAAGCGTGGCTGCGACGATTGCGCTTCATGGAGCCGGCCGGCGACCGCTGGTGGGCGATGGGCGGCGGTGTGTATTTCCTGCAGGCGATCAAGCGCGTGCACGGCATGCACGTCATCCTGCCGGAATGGAAAACACCGGTGGCGGCACGCCTGCTGGCACCCGCCGCGCGCAAGGTGGTCAATCTCGAGCAGTACCGGGTGCGGCGTGGCCGCTGAGGTCGTCCATATTTACAGCGACGGCGCCTGCAAGGGAAATCCCGGCACCGGCGGCTGGGGCGCCCTGCTGGTTTGGGGGCGGCATCGCAAGGAGATCTGCGGCGGCGAACACGACACGACCAACAATCGCATGGAAATGACAGCAGTGATCCGCGCGCTGCAGCTGTTGAAAGAGCATTCCACGGTTCAGGTGCATACCGATTCCCAGTACGTGCAGAAGGGCATCAGCGAATGGCTGGCCAACTGGAAGAAGCGTGGCTGGCGCACCGCCGACGGCAAGCCGGTGAAAAACCAGGACCTGTGGCAACTGCTTGACGAGCTGAGCCAGCAGCACCATGTTGAATGGAACTGGGTGCGCGGCCATGCCGGCCATCCCGAAAACGAGCGTGCCGATGCCCTGGCGAACATGGGCGTTCTGCAGGCCGGCAAAGAGATGGACTGAGACGATGCGGCAGATCATTCTAGACACCGAAACCACCGGCCTCGACCCCAACCAGGGCCACCGCGTCATCGAACTGGCCGCGGTGGAAATGGTCAACCGCCGCCTCACCGGCAACCATCTGCACCGCTATGTCAACCCGGACCGCGACATCGATGCCGGGGCGATGCAGGTGCACGGCATCACTCCGGAATTCCTGCAGGACAAGCCGCGCTTCGCAGATGTGGCGCGCGAGTTCGTCGACTTCATCAGGGGGGCGGAACTGATCATCCACAATGCCCCCTTCGACGTCGGTTTTCTCAACATGGAGCTGCGCCAGTTGGGCATGGAGCCGCTGTTGGCCTGGTGTGAAGGCGTCACCGATACGCTGGTCATGGCCAAGGCGCTGCACCCCGGCCAGCGCAACAATCTGGACGCGCTGTGCAAGCGTTACGGCGTCGACAATGCCGCGCGCACGCTACATGGCGCGCTGCTCGACTGCGAACTCCTGGCGGCGGTTTATCTGGCGCTGACGCGCGGCCAGGAAAGCCTGTCCATCGGACTCGATGACGCGCATTCCAAAGGGGACGTGCGAAGTTCGCGTCCGCGTCCCCGTCCGCTCACCTTTGCCGCCCCCGCCGAGGAAATAGCGACGCATGCCGCCCTGTTGCAGGCGATCGACAAGGAAAGCAAGGGGACGTGCCTCTGGCTGGAACAAACGGGGGCGGCTTGATCGTTGCCGGCATGAACTCTCCGCGTTCCTGCCGGCGAGGAGGGCGCGGTTGGCCTTGCTGGGTGCTGGTCGCGGCAGTATTTTCAGGCGCGGCAAACCTGGCCGTGGCGGCAAGCCTCAGCGTGGTGCTCAGCGACGATTCCGAACCCTACCAGGAAGCCTACGAGTCGATCCGCGCACGACTGGAAGGTCAGGGTCACCAAGTCAGCCGGGTCTTTAGCGACAGGCTAGACTCCCGCGTGCTCGACGATGACAGACTGGTCGTCGCGGTGGGGGTGCACGCCGCGGAGTCACTGATTCCGCTCGCTTCACGACCGCCGGTTCTGGCCATTCTGGTGCCGCGCGACTGGTATCTGAAAACCGGGCGACCAGCGCTGACCGAGGCAGACCGCCAGGCCGCCTCAGCGATCTATATCGATCAACCCTTCGAACGCCAGGCCCAGCTGATTCGCCAGGCTTTTCCCGACGTCAAGCGGGTCGGCCTGATCATCGGCGTGAAGCAGGCGGCATTGCTCGATGAAATCGAGACCGCAATGCGAGGGCAGGGTTTGACGCTGATCCGCGAAACGATTACCACCCAGCGTTCCCTGATCAGCGCGCTCGAAAAAGTGCTGTCGTCGAGCGATATCCTGCTCGCCCTGCCTGACCCGGAGGCATTCAACCGCGCTACGGCGCAAAGCATCCTTCTGACCTCATACCGCTACCGCGATCCGGTTCTGGGCTACTCGCGCTCGTTGACACGCGCCGGGGCCTTGTTGTCGTTGCATTCCAGTCCGGCGCAAGTCGGCCGCCAGGCCGCGGAATGGATAGCAAGGGCATTGCAGGAATCGCCGGTACGCTTGCCCGCCGCCTCCCATCCTGCCTATTTCAGTGTCTCGATCAACGACCAGGTGGCGCGATCGCTCGGCTGGGTGCTTCCCGCAGAGGCCGAACTGGTGAGCAAGCTGGGGGGAGAGCCATGATGCGCAGTCTGGGGATACGTGTCCGCGTCATGGTCCTGGCGATCCTGCCGGTGGCGATTACCGGGATCCTGCTGCTGTTCCAGCTGATCGCTGGGAAAATCGACGATCTCGATCAGTCCCTGCGCACCCGCTCGGCGGCGATTGCGCGCCAGCTGGCGCCGGCTGCCGAGTATGGCGTGGCGTCCGGCAATCGCGAGGTGCTGCAGACCCTGCTGGAAAAGGCGGCGGTCGAGCCCGATATTCGCAGCGTCGCGGTGTTCTCCGACAATGGCGAACCGCTGGTGCAGGTGGGGATGGGCGGCTGGGCCGAATCCGGGCGCAAGCTTTCCGGCAGCCGCGTCGAGGAAATCGAATTTGCCGACAGGCTGGTTTACTACGCACCGATCACCCGTACCGAAATCGTGGTGGACGACATCCCTGACTATGCGCCTGAAACGGCAGCCGGACATCCGCAAACCCGTCTGCTGGGATGGGTCGGCCTCGAGGTGTCGCGCAGCACAACCATCCGCAGCCAGCGCGAAGCCATCCTTCACAGCCTGATGATCCTGGCGCTTGGCCTGGTGGCCAGCCTCTATCTGGCCTGGCGCATCGGTCGGCAGATCACGCGGCCCATCCTGGCGCTGTCGCATACCGTCAGCCGCATCGGCGAGGGCCATCTCGACGCGCGGGTCGAGCTGTCGGGCAACGCCGAACTTGGTTCGCTGCAGCGCGGCGTCAACCATATGGCTGCGCATCTGCAGGGGATGCAGGAGCAGATGCAGGAACGGGTCGACCAGGCCACCGCGCGCTTGGTCTATCAGGCCAGCCACGACACGCTCACCGGCCTGATCAACCGCCGCGAATTCGAACAGCGTCTGGACCACGCCCTGGCCACCGCCCTGCAGCAGGATCGGGAACATGTCCTGTGTTACATGGATCTTGATCAGTTCAAGGTCATCAACGACACCTGCGGTCATGCCGCCGGAGACGAGTTGCTGCGCCAGCTGGCGCTTCTGCTGAAGGGCAATTTGCGCGAGCGCGACACCCTGGCACGTCTGGGTGGGGACGAGTTTGCCCTGCTGCTGGAAAATTGCAGCGTCAGCGATGCGCTGGAAGTGGCGGACCTGTTTCGCGCGGAAGTGCAGCGCTACCGATTCAAATGGGAAGACCGCATTTTCTCGGTCGGCATGAGCGTCGGCATGGTCGCCATCAACTGCGACAGCAGTACCGCCGCACACCTGCTTTCGGCGGCCGACGCGGCCTGCTACGTGGCCAAGGACCGCGGCCGCAACCAGATACACCTGTACGAGAGCCGTGATTCCGATCTGGTGCGCCATCGCGGCGAGATGCAGTGGGTGACTCGCATCCAGAAGGCGCTGGAGGAGAACCGGCTGAGGTTGCTGTGGCAGGAGATCCGGCGGGTGGATGGCGGCGGTGAGGGATTGCGACACGTCGAACTGCTGCTGCGGATGATCGACGAGGAGGGTGCGGAAATCCTGCCCATGGCCTTCATCCCGGCCGCCGAGCGCTACTTCATCATGCCCGCGCTGGACAGTTGGGTGATCGAGGAGACACTGCGCCTGTGCACTCATTACCTGGCGAGCGACAAACGCGTGCATTGCCTGTTCGCAGTCAACCTGTCAGGCGCGTCGCTGAAAGACCCGGAGTTCCGCCGCAATCTGCTGGAGCGCCTGCAGAACGAACCCATGTTCGGGCCGCACCTGTGTTTTGAAATCACCGAAACCGCGGCGATTGGCAACCTTGCCCTGGTCAATGACTTCATCGAGGCGATGCGCGGATTCGGCTGCAAGTTCGCGCTCGATGATTTCGGCAGCGGCCTGTCTTCCTTCAGCTACCTGAAAAACCTCAAGGTGGATTTCCTGAAAATAGACGGCGCCTTCGTGCAGGACATGGTGACCAACGCCATTGACCGTTCCATGGTCGAGGCGATCCATCGCATCGGACACCAGATGGGACTGAAAACGGTAGCGGAATACGTCGTGTCAGAGCAGATTCTGGCGCTGCTGCGGCAGATGGGTGTGGACTACGCGCAAGGCAACGGCATTCATCATCCCGAGCCGCTGCATACCCTGTGCGGGGACGGGTTTCAGCTTCTGACTTCGAACCCCGCATCGCCCACGGCCTGAACCAGGGCGGAACGGTCGAGCCGTGTTTCGTCATAGCGCACGATGGCCTGACCGGGTACCAAGGTCACCTCGACGCTTTCGACGCCAGGCAGGGCCGACAACACCGACTTGACGCTGCTGACGCAGCCGCCGCAGTGCATGCCGGTAACCGGCAGAATGATTTCGGTCATGGACTTGCCCCCTGCAGTGGAAGAGGGCACGAGTTTACTTTTTGCGCGGGCGTTTGCGCAGGGTTTCCTTGGTGTGGTCGATCAGGCGGTCCGCGACGACCTCGGCATCCACTTCGAAAGTGCCGTTGGCGATGGCCGCCTTGATGGCTTCGACCTTGCGGCTGTCGGTGATGTCGACCTGAGCGAGATCACTTTCAAGCGCGCGGAGCCGGCTGCTGGATTCGGTCAGTGTGAGACTGTCGGCACTGGCCGGGGCGGCGTTTCCCCCTTCGCTGGCCTTGCTGACGTTCTTGCCCCGGGTTGCGGAAACCTTGGAAGGGGTGGCTGGGGGAATACGCTTGTCGATTTTCACGCCGGATACCTGTTTGTTGGCTGCCTGTTTTTCTGGGGATGTAATGACTCTAGGAAAAATACGGCAACTTGCAAAAAAACTTGAGGGTACGGCGCTGAAATTTCAGCGGCGAACCGAATCGAGCACATGGGAAGCGAGGCCATCCGCCAGCTTGGGTTCAAACCAGGTGGATTTCGGCGGCATCACCTCGTTGGCATCGGCGACCGCCATCAGGTCGTCCATGCGGGTGGGGTGGAGCGCCAGGGCCAGCGCCATCTCGCCGCTGTTGACGCGCTTTTCCAGTTCGGCCAGGCCGCGGATGCCGCCGACGAAGTCGATGCGCTTGTCGCGCCGGGGATCGTCGATGCCGAGAATGGGGGCGATCAGGTTGTTCTGCAACAGGCTGACGTCGAGCCGGCCCACCGGGTCGGCCGGAATCAGGTCGGGACGGATGGACAGACGATACCAGCGACCGGCCAGGTACAGGCCGAAAACGCCCGGGCGCTCCGGTTTGACCGCCGAGGGGGAGGTCTCGACGCTGAAGGCGCCCCCGATGCGCTCGAGGAAGCTTGCCGCAGACAAGCCGTTGAGGTCGGTAATGACCCGGTTGTAATCCATGATGCGCATCTCGTGCGCAGGAAAAATCACCGACAGGAAGAAGTTGTAGGCTTCTTCGCCGTTATGCGCCGGATTGGCGGCACGCCGTGCGGCGGCGATGCGCGAGGCCGAGGCCGAGCGGTGATGGCCGTCGGCGATATAGAGCGCCGGCATGGCGTTGAAGGCCGCGGTAATCCGCGCCAGGATCGATGCGTCGCGGAGCTTCCACACGGTGTGGCGCACGC
>JBGSTQ010000327.1:0-6044 GCA_041736375.1 Thiobacillaceae bacterium | reverse complement strand
TGGTTGTTGAAAACGTAGTGCAGCACGCAGGCATTGGCGCCGCTGGCGACGATGGAGGTATAGGCCGGCGCCTCGGCACCGCCGCTGCGGAAGGCGCAGAGCAGCTCCGCCTCGATCTCGTATTCGTGGCAGCCCGGCCGGGTGGCGCGCATCGCGGCACGATGCGCGCCGGTGGATATCTCGGCGGCACGGCGCATCAAAGCCTGTTCGTGGGCATCCTTGATGAGACGGAACTCGTCCAGCCAGATGCGTGCGTCCACCAGGCGGCTGGGCGCTTGCACGCCGCTGCGGGCCTTGCCGCGTACCGTGTTGAGCCAGCCCATGACCTGCGTGTCCCAGGCCAGGTCGCGGCCGATGAGGTAGGCCAGCGCCGGCTGGTTTTCCAGCAGTCGGGGCAATTCCGCATCCAGCACGTCGTAGGCGAAGGCTTCGTCGAAGGCGAAGGCCTCGCGGGCCGCCGCCGGACCATGGCGGAAACCGTCCCAGATCTCCCTTTCGATGTTCCTTTCGCGGCAGAACAGGATATGGCGAGGCGAGGGGCCGCCCACCAGCACCAGCACCGCCTCGGGCTCGTTGAAGCCGGTCAGCCAGTAAAAATAGCTGTCGTGCCGGTAAGGGTAGTGGGTGTCGCGGTTGCGCGGCACCTCCGGGGCGGTGGCGATGACCATCACCCCTTCGCCCATCTGCTCCAGGACCCGCTGTCGACGGGCGCGGTAAATTGCGGAATCAGGCTGCATGTCGCTGTCTAAGCTCCTCGTCCAGGGCGTTCAGGCGGGCCGGCGTGCCGACGTCTTCCCAGCGCCCGACGTAATGTTCGCCGCTGACGCGGCCGGCGTCGATCGCCAGCCGCAACAGCGGAGCGAGCGGCGCCTTTTCGCCAGCCGCAGTGTGGGCGAACAGCGCGCGATGGTATACGCCGATGCCGGAGAAGGTGAGGCGCGCAGGATGAGGCGTCAGCGGCATGTCGGCGTTCTTGACGCGACGGCCATCGAGCACGAAATCACCGGCCGGATGGTGAGGAGGATTGTCGACCAGGACCAGGTGCGCCTGATCGTGCCCGGCAGCGAGCCGCGCCAGCGGTTCGGCCAGACGGCTGAAATCGTATTCGCAGTAGATGTCGCCATTGACCACGGGAAAGACCTCATTTTCGATCAGCGGCAGCGCGGTGGCGATGCCGCCTGCAGTTTCCAGCGCGCTGACTTCGCGCGAGTAGTCTATCGACACACCCAGCTCGGTGCCGTTCCCCAGAGTGCCCTCGATCTGCTCGCCGAGGTGGGCATGATTGATGACGATGTGCGTGAAGCCCGCCCCCCGCAGACGTTCGATATGCCAGACGATCAGGGACTTGCCGCCCGCCACGAGCAAGGGCTTGGGCGTGCGGTCGGTGAGCGGACGCATGCGCTCGCCGCGCCCGGCGGCGAGTATCATCGCCGTGGCCTTGTTCAAAACGTGTACCCCACCTGCGGCTGCCTGTCCTGCAGAGCGTCGAGCAGGAAAAGCAGCGGCTTCAGTTCGTCGTAACGCTCGCATACGCGGCGCAGGTAATGCATCACCAGAGGCATGTCCTTCAGGTAAGCTTCCTTGCCGTCACGGTGATACAACCGGGCGAAAATGCCGAGCACCTTGATGTGCCGCTGCGCGCCCATCCATTCGAAGTCGCGCCAGAATTCGCCGAAATCCTCGCGCACCGGCAGCCGGGCGGCGCGTGCCTTTTCCCAGTAGCGGATCACCCAGTCGAGCTGCTGCTCCTCGTCCCACTGGATGTAGGCATCGCGGTAAATCGACGCGAGATCATAGGTGATCGGACCGTGGACCGCGTCCTGAAAGTCGAGAATGCCCGGATTGGGATCACTCACCATCAGATTGCGTGAATGCCAGTCACGATGGACGTACACCTGCGGCTGCGCCAGATTGTTGGCGAGGAGGCGCTCGAACACGGCTTTAAGGAGTTCATCGTGCTGCGGCGTCATGGACGCGCCGAGGTGCTTCGCCACATACCATTCAGGAAACAGCATCAGTTCGCGGGTCAGCAGCGCGCGGTCGTATTCCGGCAGAACGCCGGGGCGGCTGGACTGCTGGATGCGGATCAGCGCATCGTTGGCGGCGAGATAGAGCTCGCGCGCCGTTGCCTGATTCAGCACCGACAGATAGGTCGCGTCACCCAGATCGCTCAACAGCAGAAAACCCTGCTGCAGATCCTGCGCCAGCACCTTAGGAACATGCACGCCGGCCTTTTCAAACAAAGCCGCGACCGCGACAAAAGGCCGGCAATCCTCATGTGCCGGCGGCGCATCCATGACGATATAATGGCGGCCTTGGGTGGTGACGCGGAAATAGCGGCGGAAACTGGCATCTGCCGAAGCGGGGGCGAGGTCGAACGAATCCACCTCCAATTCCCGCGAAACCCAGTGCTGCAAGGCCTGCAAACGATCCACTGCCCGAAACTCCATACTAACGAATACCCGGGATTTTACATCCTTGTTCAATAAGCCCGACCTCGCATGTGTACTGTTGTTGCTGACCCTCAGCTTTGCGGCTGGGGCGGACGGACTGGCATTGAAGAAAGATCTCGAACTCCGCAGCCCCGAGATAGCGAACAAGGAAGCGCCGCTGTTCTTCAGCGCGGACCACCTCGAATCTACCCAGCCGCAGGTGATCGAGGCCACCGGCCATGTTGAAGTCCGCCATTCGGGGCAGAATTTTTTCGCCAACTGGTTGCGCTACGACATGAATCTGAACCTGGTCGAGGCTCGCGGCGATGTCAGGCTGGAACAGCCCTTGCTGCTTTTGCAGGGCGACGAAATGCGGCTGAATCTCGACGATTACAGCGGCTCCATGACGCAGCCCGTCTATCAGCTGGTGGGGCGGCCCGGACGCGGCGAGGCAGAACAGATCGACCTCATCGACAAGAACCATTACAAGCTCACCGATGCCACCTACACAACCTGTCCGGTCGACAACGACGACTGGTTTCTCAAGGTGGGCGAACTCGACATCGACAGGACCCGCGAAGTGGCGACCGCTCGCCATACCTCGCTAAGCTTTCTCGGACAACCCATCATTTACGTACCCTGGGTAGACTTTCCGCTCAGCACGGCGCGCAAGAGCGGGATAATCGCGCCAACCCTCGGCACCACGGAACGCAGCGGTCTCGACATCCTCATCCCTTACTACTTCAATCTGGCGCCCAACTATGACGCCACGCTCTATCCCAGGCTGCTGTCGAAGCGCGGTTTTCAGCTGGGCAGCGAATTCAGGTACCTGCTGGAAAACGGGCAAGGCGAAAACCGTCTCGAATATCTTCCCGATGACAAGGTGGTCGACCGTTCGCGCTGGAGCGTAGCACTCGACAACACCTATCGTCTAAGCCCGCATACCCAGGCCGGCATGCAATACAACGAAGTGTCCGACGACGACTACTTTCGTGACCTCTCCAACCTGATTTCCATCACCTCGGTCACCCACCTCAACCGCGAAGCCTGGGTGACGACGCAGCATGACAGCTGGCGTGCCGAACTACGCGCACAAAGTTTCCAGACCTTGCAAGACTCGACCGCGGACCCCATACCCGAGCCTTATGGACGCTTGCCCCAGGCGCGGCTGGGATTGACGAAGACGTTCGCAAACAAGCTTGAATTCAATCTGGAATCGGAGGCGACGCGATTTACCCACTCCGCCCTGACCGAGGGAACCCGGGTGCTCGCCTACCCCACCCTGCGACTGCCCATGACCACTTCATTCGGCTTCGTCACCCCGCAGATTGGCTGGCACAGCACCTATTACGCGCTTGACGACTCGCAACCTGACCGCAACATTACCCGCAATCTGCCTATCCTTAGCGTGGACAGTGGGATTGTTCTCGAGCGCCCCTTCAGTTTTGCCGGCCGATCCTATGAGCAGACGCTGGAGCCGCGCGCCTACTATGTTTATGCGCCTTTTCGCGAGCAGAACGACATTCCGATTTTCGACACCGCCCAGCTGGATTTCAGCTATGCACAGATGTTCACCGAGAACCAGTTCATCGGCGGAGACCGAGTCAACGACGCCAACCAGCTGACGCTTGCGCTGACCAGCCGCTATGTCGAAGCGGAAAGCGGACTGGAGCGTCTTCAGTTCACGCTCGGCCAGCGCTATTACTTCAGCAACCAGCTGGTCACCCTGCCAGGCGTCGCCCCGCGCGACAGCGCCGCAACCGATCTGCTTGTCGCCGTCAGCGGCCGACCCACCGCTTCCCTGAAAGTGGATGCCGGGGTGCAGATCGACACCGAGACGGGCGACGCCGTCCGCCGGAATCTGGGGATATCCTACCGTCCCAGGCCAGGGCGGGTTTTGAACGTTGGCTACCGATTCATCGACGAAAGCACCGAGCAGATCGATGTCTCCGCCCAGTGGCCGCTGGCTGAACGCTGGTATGGCGTGTTCCGCTACAACTATTCGATCGCCGACGACAAGCTGGTGGAGGGTTTGGCGGGGCTTGAATACAATGCTGGATGCTGGATACTGCGAAGCGTCTTCCAGCGTCTGGCCACCAAGGAGGAGGATTCGACCGACTCCTTCTTCCTGCAGCTCGAACTGAACGGGATGGGCCGCATCGGCATCAACCCGCTCGATGTTTTGAAAGAAAGTGTTCCCGGATACAGGCCTAGCAATGAACTTACGGAAAACCCCTGAGCAACATCTTGCGTCGCTGCTGGCAGCGCTTTCGCTGCTGATGGCCGCCCCTGGTCAGGCTGCGATTACCCCGCTCGACCATATCGTTGCCGTCGTCAATGAAGAGGTCATCACACGCCAGGAGCTGGCCCGTCGTTACGACGAAGTAGTGCAAAATCTGACGCGCCAGAAAACTCCCCTGCCATCGCGCGCGGTGCTTGAAAAACAGGTACTCGACCGCATGGTGACGGAATACGCACTGCAACAGCACGCAAAAAATACTGGTGTGCGGGTCGATCCTGTGCAGATCGAACGCACCCTGCAGCGCATCGCCGCTCAAAACAAGCTGGATGTGGATGGCCTCAAAGCCGTGCTGGAAAAAGAAGGACAAAGCATCGAAAAGATGCGCGACAATATCCGCAATGAAATTCTGATCGGGCGGGCGCGCGAGCGTGATGTCGACAACAAGATTGCGGTCAGCGATGCGGAAATCGATGGTTTCCTGCAAACCCAGTCGCAGATCGGCACGGATACCGAATACGATTTCGCCCACATCCTGATTACCGTGGCTGAAAACGCCTCGCCCGAGCAGATCCAGGCGCGCCGCGCCCGGGCACAGGACGTTCTGGACGAGCTGGCCAGGGGCGCGGATTTTGCCCAGCTCTCGGCGAGTTTTTCAGACGCGCCAAACGCGCTTCAGGGCGGGCGATCCGGCTGGCGCCCCAGCGGGCAGATTCCTTCGATCTTCGTCGAGGTGCTCAAACCGCTCCAGCCCGGTGCGGTCGCCCCCCTGCTGAAGAGCAGCAACGGCTTCCACATCCTCAAGCTGCTGGACAAGCGCGGCCTGGATGTCGCCCTCAACGTGACCCAGACCCATACCCGCCACATCCTGATCAAAACCAACGAACTGACTTCGGAATCCGATGCGCGCAACCGCCTGCTGCAACTCAGGGAGCGCATCATCAACGGCACCCCGTTCGAAAACCTGGCGCGCCTGCACTCGGAAGATGCCAGTGCCTCGAAGGGTGGGGATCTCGGCTGGATCAATCCGGGCGATACCGTGCCAGATTTCGAAAAGGCCATGAATGCCCTGCAAGCTGGCGAAATCAGTGAACCGGTCCGTACCCCATTCGGCCTGCACCTGATTCAGGTTCTGGAACGTCGTTCGCAGGATGTGACGCAGGAACGCCAGCGCCTCCTCGCCCGTCAGGCCATCCGTGAACGCAAGGCCGAAGAAGCCTTCCAGGACTGGGTCCGGCAGATCCGCGATTCAGCCTACGTCGAATTGCGGCCAATCGATTGAAACTGCCGACGCTCGCCCTCACCTCAGGCGAGCCAGCCGGTATCGGCCCCGACCTCTGCATCGCGCTCACGCAGCATGAACTGCAGGCCCG
>JBGSTQ010000311.1:0-2022 GCA_041736375.1 Thiobacillaceae bacterium | reverse complement strand
GGTGGTGGCGACCGACGACGCCCGGGTGCAGACCGTGGTGGAGGCCGCCGGCCAGCATGCGCTGCTGACCTCGCCCGAGCACAATTCAGGCACCGAGCGCCTGGTCGAGGTGGTCGAAACCCTGGGCTGGGACGACGATACGCTGGTCGTCAACGTGCAGGGCGACGAGCCGCTGATCGATCCCGCATTGATCCGCGAAGCCGCGCGCCAGCTGGTTCTGCACGACGACGCGGTGATGGCCACGCTGGCCCACCCGATTCATGATCACGCCGACTTCATCAATCCCAACGTCGTCAAGGTCATTACTGACGAAGCCGGCTATGCGTTGTATTTCAGCCGCGCCCCGATTCCCTGGCCACGCGACGCCTTCGCTGCCGGCGCCGGGCTGCCCGACACGCTGGGAGCGCTGCGCCATATCGGCCTTTATGCCTATCGCGCGGGTTTTTTGCGCACCTACGCCGGCCTTGCGGCCTCGCCGCTGGAGCAGATGGAGATGCTCGAGCAGTTGCGTGTACTGTGGCACGGCTACCGCATCAGCCTCGGCATCACGCCCGGCGCACCGGCTCCCGGAGTCGACACGGCTGACGATCTGGAAAGGGTCCGGGCCTTGTTCAACGCGGCTTAATCCCGCAATAAAATTTTTTGAGTTCTGCTGGCAAGGCGCATGCCTTACGCTAGTGCGGTTTAACCATTTCATTGTTAGGGAGATAGGCCATGCGTTTGATTCTGTTGGGCGGTCCCGGTGCCGGCAAAGGTACCCAGGCAAACTACATCAAGGAAAAATACAACATCCCGCAAATTTCCACCGGCGACATGCTGCGTGCGCAGATCAAGGCCGGCACCGAGCTCGGCATGAAGGCCAAGGCCATCATGGACGCCGGCGGCCTGGTTTCCGACGACATCATCATCGGCATGGTGAAGGCGCGCCTGACCGAAGCCGACTGCAAGAACGGCTACCTGTTCGACGGCTTCCCGCGCACCATTCCCCAGGCCGAAGCGATGAAGGCCGCTGGTGTGCCGATCGACTATGTGGTCGAGATCGACGTCGCCGACGAAGAGATCGTCAAGCGCATGTCCGGCCGCCGCGTGCACGTGGCTTCCGGCCGCACCTACCATGTCGTGTTCAACCCGCCCAAGGTCGCCGGCAAGGACGACGTGACGGGAGAGGACCTGATCCAGCGCGACGACGACAAGGAAGAAACCGTGAAGAAGCGTCTCGACGTCTATCACGCGCAGACCGAGCCGCTGGTGAAGTACTACGGCGACTGGGGCAAGAGCGGCGAAGCCGGCGCACCCAAGTATGTGAAGGTCGCCGGAGTCGGCAAGGTCGACGGCATCCGCGACGCGATCTTCGCCGCCCTGGGTTGATCGTGCCGCGTTGACTGGGACAACCTGACCAAGATGCCGCAGGCGATTCACCCGCTGACCGACACCGAACGCTGGATCGTATCCGGCGCGGTGAACGAGCGTTACGGCCGCGAAGTCGAGATCCAGGACGTCGAAACCGAGATCCGCCTGCATATCGACGACCGCGAACTGACGCTGTGCCCGGGCCTTTACTGGAACGAGCACGGCTGCCATTTCGTGCTGTCGAAAACCGGCGACTCGCGCTACCGCAGCATGTTCTTCTATCGCATCCGCGATCGCTTCAGTACCGGGCGGGAGGAATACGACGATATCGGCGATTGCGTCACCACGCTGCTGAAAATGCAGGCGGACGAAGAAGCCAAGCGGCTGGCGGAAGGTGAAACGTCCGGCAACAGTTGATTCATTCAGGCCAGCCGTGCGGCTGGCTTTTGTTTTTGGCTGCAATTGAAAATTGAAACAAGGAGACACTCCATGGCGAAAAAGATGAACGCCTTTTACGCACAGTCCGGCGGCGTGACCGCCGTTATCAACGCCTCGGCCTGCGGCGTGATCGAAACCGCGCGCAAACATAAGGACAAGATCGGCAAGGTCTACGCCGGCCGCAACGGCATCATCGGCGCGCTGACCGAAGACCTGATCGACACCACCAAGGAA
>JBGSTQ010000296.1:0-2627 GCA_041736375.1 Thiobacillaceae bacterium | reverse complement strand
CCCGATGTCGCCGCAATGGCGCGCCAGACCGAACGCTGGCTGGCCGAAGCCGCGCCTGACACCCGCGTCATCCAGCTCGCCTCGGCTAAAGAAGCCGGGCTGGCAGCCGTATTACTGGGGGAACTGAGAGCACGCCCGCATCCCGAACCGCTGCGGGTGCTTTACGGCATGGACCAGGGGCGCCCGGCCTGGATGATCCTGGCGGGCGAATATACCGACCGTGCCGAAGCCCTGACCGCCCTCGCCGCCATGACCGGGCAGGCTTCTGGTTCACCGTATTTGCGCACGGTCGGGAAAATGCGCACCGTCGTCCTGTCACCGGAATGATCATGTTATCTGGGCTGCTTCGCTTGTCTGCCGTGATGTGTCTTGGCCTGATCAGCGGCTGTGTTCCGCCCAGGGCTTTCGACACCTCGCCTCACCATATCCAGCAGCCGAGCCGGCCGCTCGCCGAAAGCGCACCGCCGGCACCGGTGCGGGCTGCCCCCACTTTGCCGCCCCCCCGACCCAGCGCGCCGGAGCCCACCTACACCGTCGTGGTCAACGACGTGCCGGTCAAGGACCTGCTGTTCTCGATCGCCCGCGACACCCAGTACAACATCGACCTCCATCCCGGCATCGACGGCAGGGTTACTCTCAATGCCGTAAACGAGCCGCTGAAGTCGATCCTCGACCGGATCGCCCGGCAGGCCGGCCTGCGCTACGAGACCCAGGGCCGCACCGTGTCGGTCATGCCCGACACGCCCTACGTCAAGACCTACGCAGTCAACTACGTCAATGTGGCGCGCACCACCCAGTCCAGCGTCGGCGTCGCAGCCGAGATCGCCAGCACCGGCGGCAGTGCGGTGAATGCCAGCGGCACCACCGCTAACGCGACCACGACTTCCACCACCAGCGGCAACTCCTCCAACACCACGGTGGCCAGCCGCTCGGACAACGATCTGTGGGTGGTGCTCGAAAAGAATATCCGCACCCTCCTGGCCGGCACCCGTGAAGTTAGCCAGAGCACGGCGGACAAGGCCGCACGTATTGAGGCCGAGAAGACAGCGCGTGCCGAACGCGTCTCGCAGGCCGAAGCGGCGAGCAAGGCTGGCGCCGGCGCCGCCACGCTGTTCACCGCCGCCTTTTCCAGCCAGCCTCCCACCGACGGCAAGCATGATGTCGCGATCAACCCCGTGGCAGGCTCCGTCTCCGTGCTGGGGACCTCGCGTCAGCACGAACTGGTGCAGCAGTATCTCGACCGGGTGATGCAGTCTGCCCAGCGCCAGGTGATGATCGAGGCCACCATCGTCGAGGTCACGCTCAAGGACCAGTATCGCGCCGGCGTCGACTGGTCGCTCGCGCTGCAAGGGGCGGTCGGCTGGTCGATCCAGACCCTGGGCGCCGGCACCAACGCGCTTGCCGGATCGCTGACGCCCTTCATGCAGGCAACCTACACCGGCAGCGACGGCTTCTCGGCCGTGATCGACCTGCTGGAGTCCTTCGGCAACACCAAGGTGCTTTCCAGCCCCAAGCTGATGGCGCTGAACAACCAGACCGCCCTGCTGAAGGTGGTCAACAACCTGGTGTATTTCAGCATCAAGGCCGACACCGTCGCCGGGCCGAACGGTGCGACCCCGGTCACCACCTACACCACTACCCCGCAGACCATTCCGGTCGGAATCGTCATGTCGGTGCTGCCGCAGATCAACGAGAACGGCATGGTCTCGCTGACCGTGCGCCCGACCATCTCGCGGCAGGTCGGCGAAGTCCTCGACCCCAATCCTGACCTCAGGTTGACCGGCGTCAAGAATGCCATTCCGGTGATCCAGGTGCGCGAGATGGAGTCCCTGCTGCAGGTCCGCAGCGGCCAGACCGTCATGCTCGGCGGGCTGATCCAGGACGACAGCAATATGGCGCGCGACGGCCTGCCGGGTCTGTCGCGGCCCGAGGGCATCGGGGCGATGTTCGGCCAGCATGAGGTCAAGTCCAGCCAGAACGAACTGGTGATTTTCCTGCGTCCGGTCGTGGTGTCCAATGCCACCCTGGAGGACACGGAATTGGCCCAGCTCCAGCGTCTGCTGCCGGTCGCACGGAGCAGCCAGTGAGTCTGCTGCTCAAGGCCCTGAAGCAGGCAGAGGCAACCCACTACAGCCCATCCGCTCCGCCTGCCGACCTCGAACTGGAACCGGTCCCGCCCCCGCCAGGCAAGCAGGGGCGAGAGTGGGTGGAACCCCCCGGACTGCTTTTCGGCAGCAGCGGCCTCGCCCCTGCGCCCGAACCCAAGCGGGCTTTTCGCTGGCCGCAGTTGTCGCTGGTGCCGCTGACCGCCCTGATCGCCGTTGTCGTCGCCATTGGATATGGCGTCTACCTCTATATCGAGCTGCAGCCGGCCAGTGTCCCGCCGCCGGCAAGCAGGCCTATCACCGCGCCAGCTGCCCAGGCTCCACTCGATGGGCCCGCGACGACGCCCGCAGCGCTTGCGTCCGAGGCGCCTGCACCCAAGGCGCTGGTGCCAGTCAAGTCAGGATTGCCCAGCGAAGCGGTGGAGAAGCCGCGCCCGGTTGCCGCAAAACCCGTGCAACTGTCGTCCGCGCCACGGCCCCCATCCACCTCGACGCCGCCGGCAGCGTCCGCCAACAGGCCCG
>JBGSTQ010000265.1:0-2081 GCA_041736375.1 Thiobacillaceae bacterium | reverse complement strand
GCGCCGAGGACGACCGCAACATCGTCCGCGTCAACGGCCGCGCCGCGGTGGGTCTGGGCATCGTCAAGCAGTCGACCGCCAACACTCTGGCCGTGGCACAGGCCGTCAAGGCCGAACTGCCGCGACTGGAAGCCGCGCTGCCCGAAGGCATGCAGCTCCTGATCGGCTTCGACAGCTCGATCTTCATCGAAAAATCGATCGACGCGGTGTACAAGACCATGCTCGAGGCGATGATCCTGGTGGTCGGCGTCATTTTCCTGTTTCTGCGCAACTGGCGCGCCACGCTGATTCCCTTCGTCACCATCCCGGTATCGCTGATCGGCGCCTTCATCTTTCTCTATTCGATGGGCTTCACCATCAACGTGCTGACCCTGCTCGGGCTGGTGCTGGCGATCGGGCTGGTGGTCGACGACGCCATCGTCATGCTGGAAAACATCTACCGCCACATCGAGGAGGGCATGCCGCCGTTCGAGGCGGCGATCAAGGGCGCCAAGGAAATCGGCTTCGCGGTGATGGCGATGACGCTGACACTGGCGGCGGTCTTCGCCCCGCTGGCGTTCGCCGAGGGCAACACCGGCAAGCTGTTCACCGAATTTGCCCTGACCGTGGCCGCCGCCGTGCTGGTATCCGGCTTCGTCGCCCTGACGCTGACGCCGATGATGGCGAGCAAGATGCTGCGCCACGAAACCCGCCACGGCGCCTTCTTCAACATCGGTGAGCGCTTGTTGAACGGGCTGAACCGTGCCTATACCGGCGGCCTCACCCGCGTCGTGCGGCATCCCCTGATCGTCGCGGTGATATTCGTGCTGGTCGCGCTCGCCGCCTTCGGGCTGCTGAAATCGCTGAAATCCGAACTGTCGCCGACCGAGGACCGCGGCTTCTTCATCGGCTTCATGCTGGCACCGGAAGGTTCGACCCTGCAGTTCACCGACCAGTACGCGCGCCAGCTCGAGGGCATCTACCAGAACGTGCCGGAAATCCGTACCGCCTTCGTCGTCGTCGCCCCCGGTCTGGAGCGCCCCAACCCGGTCAACACCTCGCTGTCCTTCGTCATGCTGGATCCCTGGGATGAACGCAACCGCAGTCAGATGGACATCACCGCCAGCCTCGGCCCGCAGATGTTCATGGGCATGCCCGGGGTGCTGGCCTTTCCGATCAACCCGCCCTCGCTGGGGCAGAACTTCCGCAATCCGCCGCTGCAGTTCGTGGTCCAGGCTCCCAGTTACGCGGAGCTGAATACCGCGGTCGAAGCGCTGATGGCCAAGGTGCGGGAGTACCCGGGGCTGGCCAACGCCGACACCGACCTCAAGCTCAACAAGCCGCAACTCAAGGTCGACATCAACCGCGACAAGGCGGCGCAAATGGGCATCGGCGTCGACACCATCGGACGCACGCTGGAGACCCTGCTGGGCGGACGCGATGTCACCCGCTTCAAGCGCGATAGCGAGCAATACGATGTCGTGGTCCAGCTCGATCCCGCCGCCCGCGCCACCCCGCAGAATCTGTCCGCCCTCTACGTGCGCGGGCAGGATGGCAGCCTGACCGCGCTGTCCAACCTCATCGCCATCGAGGAAACGGTCGCGCCCAAGGAGCTCAATCACTTCAATCGCCAGCGCGCCGCCATCATCTCGGCCAACATCGCCCCCGGCTACACTCTGGGTGAAGCGCTCGCCTTCATGGACCAGGCGGCGGCCGAAGCCCTGCCACCCAGCGCACTCACCGCGCTGGATGGCCAGTCGCGCGAATTCCGCGAATCGGGACAGACGCTGCTGATCACTTTCGCCCTGGCGCTGATCATCATCTACCTGGTGCTGGCCGCGCAGTTCGAGAGCTTCGTCTCGCCCTTCATCATCATGCTCACCGTGCCGCTCGCCGCCACCGGTGCGCTGCTGGCCCTGAAGCTAACCGGCGCCACCCTCAACGTCTACAGCCAGATCGGCTTGATCATGCTGGTCGGCCTGATCACCAAGCACGGCATCCTGATCGTCGAATTCGCCAACCAGTTGCGCGATCGCGGCCGCGACAAGGTACAGGCGGTGATCGAGGCGGCCAGCCTGCGCCTGCGCCCGATCCTGATGACC
>JBGSTQ010000257.1:0-4294 GCA_041736375.1 Thiobacillaceae bacterium | reverse complement strand
TGAAGGCGGCGCTGACCCAGGCGCTGACCCGCCTGCCCAGGGTCGAGGGCCAGGGCGGCGAAGTGAGCATCTCGCGCGACCTCACCAACCTGCTCAATCTCACCGACAAGGAAGCGATGAAGCGCAATGACGCCTATATCGCCTCGGAGCTGTTTTTGCTGGCGGTGCTGGAAGACAAGGGCGAAACCGGCCGTCTGCTGAAGCAGCACGGCGCGCAGAAGGCGGCGCTGGAACAGGCGATCCAGGCCGTGCGCGGCGGCGAGAACGTACAGTCGCAGGAAGCCGAAGGCCAACGCGAGGCGCTCGCCAAATACACGCTGGACCTGACTGCGCGCGCGCGCGAAGGCAAGCTCGACCCAGTGATCGGGCGTGACGATGAAATCCGCCGCTCGATCCAGATTCTGCAGCGCCGCACCAAGAACAATCCGGTGCTGATCGGCGAGCCCGGCGTCGGCAAGACCGCCATCGTCGAAGGCCTGGCGCAGCGCATCGTCAACGGTGAAGTGCCGGAGACCCTGAAGGGCAAGAAGGTGCTGGTGCTTGATCTGGCCGCGCTGCTGGCCGGGGCCAAGTATCGCGGCGAATTCGAGGAACGGCTCAAGGCCGTGCTGAAGGAACTGGCGATGGATCCGGGACGCTACATCATGTTCCTGGACGAGTTGCACACCCTGGTTGGCGCCGGCAAGGCCGAAGGCGCGATGGATGCCGGCAACATGCTGAAACCGGCGCTGGCACGTGGCGAGTTGCACCTGATCGGCGCCACCACGCTCGACGAGTACCGCAAGTATGTCGAGAAGGATGCCGCGCTGGAGCGTCGCTTCCAGAAGGTACTGGTCGACGAACCCAGTGTGGAATCGACCGTTGCGATTCTGCGTGGTCTGCAGGGGCGCTACGAACTTCACCACGGCGTGCAAATCACCGACCCCGCGATCGTGGCGGCGGCGGAACTCAGCCATCGCTACATCACCGACCGCTTCCTGCCCGACAAGGCCATCGATTTGATCGACGAGGCCGCGGCGCGGGTCAAGATGGAAATCGATTCCAAGCCCGAGGTGATGGATAAACTCGAGCGGCGCATGATTCAGTTGAAGATCGAGCGCGAGGCGGTCAAGCGCGAGAAGGACGAGGCATCCAAAAAACGCCTGCAACTCATCGAAGACGAGTTGCTGACCTTGCAACGCGAATCCAATGATCTGGAAGAAATCTGGAAAGCCGAAAAGGCCCAGGTCCAGGGCAGCGCCCACATCAAGGAAGAAATCGACAAGCTGCGCGGCGAAATGGTCGAGCTGCAGCGCCAGGGCAAGCTCGACAAGGTGGCCGAGATTCAGTACGGCAAGCTGCCGCAACTGGAAGCCCAGCTGAAGCACGCCGAATCGACCAGCACCAAGCCGGCGTTCAAGCTCCTGCGCACCGAGGTCGGTGCGGAGGAAATCGCCGAGGTCGTGTCGCGCGCAACCGGCATCCCGGTATCGAAGATGATGCAGGGCGAGCGCGACAAGCTGCTGAAGATGGAGGACGCCATTCACCAGCGCGTGGTGGGGCAGGACGAGGCGGTGCGCCTGGTGTCCGACGCCATCCGCCGTTCGCGCTCGGGCCTGTCCGATCCCAACCGGCCCTATGGTTCGTTCCTCTTTCTCGGCCCCACCGGCGTGGGCAAGACCGAGCTGTGCAAGGGGCTGGCGAATTTCCTGTTCGACTCGGAGGATCATCTCATCCGCGTCGACATGTCCGAATTCATGGAGAAGCATTCGGTCTCGCGCCTGATCGGCGCGCCGCCCGGCTATGTCGGCTACGAAGAGGGCGGTTACCTGACCGAGGCGGTGCGGCGCAAGCCCTATTCGGTGATCCTGATGGACGAGGTGGAGAAGGCCCATCCCGACGTCTTCAACGTGCTGCTGCAGGTGCTGGACGACGGCCGCCTGACCGACGGCCAGGGACGCACGGTGGACTTCAAGAACACCGTGATCGTGATGACCTCGAACCTGGGCAGCCAGATGATCCAGCAGATGGCCGGCGACGACTACCAGGTGGTGAAGCTGGCGGTGATGGCGGAAGTGAAGAACTACTTCCGCCCCGAATTCATCAACCGCATTGACGAGGTAGTGGTGTTCCACAGCTTGGGCGAGGATCACATCAAGTCGATCGCGCGGATCCAGCTGCAATACCTGGCCCATCGGCTGGCGGCGATGGAGATGGGGCTGGACGTGTCGGATGCCGCTTTGGCGCAGATCGCAAGCGCCGGATTCGACCCGGTGTTCGGCGCCCGGCCGCTGAAGCGGGCGATCCAGTCGCAGATCGAGAATCCGCTGGCGAAGGAAATCCTGTCCGGGCATTTCGCCGCCAAGGACACGATACGCGTCGATGCCCACGAGGGCCGGATCGTGTTCGACAAGGTCGAGCAGGCCGAGGCAGCCTGAGCGGTCGGATGGCACGGGGGGCTCGAGCAGTCCCCCAGCGTGCTGACAAAGTCCACAAGGGCTGATCCCCTCTCCCCTTGCGGGAGAGGGCTACGGAGAGGGGTTGTTTAAATTCATGCAGTTACGATAAAGCTCCGCAACTGCTCACCCTCTCCCCATCCCTCCCCCATCAAGGGGGAGGGGGTTGTCAACAGCCTGGGGGGCTCAATGAGCCCCGTCCTTTTCAGAGCCGGGGATGGGGCGCGGCTAAAAGGCGACGTAGCGGCAGGTGCTGTCAGGTCCGGCCCATGGCGCGACGGAAGGGTGTCGGTCAGGCGGACGCCGTGACCGCCCCGATCGGATTCACTCGTGCCTTAGCGCATCGATCGGGTTGAGCCCGGCCGCCCGGCGCGCCGGGAAGTAGCCGAAGATCACGCCGATGGCGGCGGAAAACAGGAAGGACAGCAGGTTGATGCCGGGATCGAACAGGTAGGGCACGTTCATCACGCCGGCCAGGAAGATCGAGGCTACGGTGGCGATGGCGATGCCGATCAGGCCGCCGAGGCTGGACAGCACCACCGCCTCGATCAGGAACTGCAGGAGCACTTCGCGCTCCAGCGCACCGATGGCGAGGCGGATGCCGATCTCGCGGGTGCGCTCGGTGACCGACACCAGCATGATGTTCATGATGCCGATGCCGCCGACCAGCAGGCTGACCGCAGCCACGGCGGCGAGCAGCATGGTGAGTATCTTGGTGGTGCTGGTCAGCGTCTCGGCGATCTGCCGGGTGTCCATCACGCGGAAATCATCGTCCTCGTTTTCGCTGATGTTGCGGCGCTCGCGCATGAGGTCGATGAGCTGCTCCTTGACCGCGTCGATCGAGGCGCCTTCCTTCACCGAGATCATCATCCGGTTGATGTCCTGGCTGCCGGACAGGCGGCGCTGCACCGTGCGCAACGGCATCACCACGATATCGTCCTGGTCGGAGCCCATGGACGACTGGCCCTTGGCTTTCATCAGGCCGATCACCTCGCAGGAAAACTGCTTGATGCGGATTTCGCTGCCCACCGGATTCTGCCGGCCGAACAGCTTGTCGCGCACCGATTCGCCGATCACGCATACCGCCTTGCCCGACCGCTCCTCGGAGTCGGTGAAATTTCGGCCGGTGGCGATTTCCCAATTCGCGGCCTCGAAGTACTCGTTGGTGCTGCCGGTGACCGCGGTCGACCAGTTGTTGGCCTGGTAAACCGCCGTCGCCCCCTTGCTCACCACCGGCGCGACCAGCCTGGCACCGGTGATCTGGCTGCTCACGGCATCGACGTCGGCGCTCTTGAAGGGCGCGCCCGCTATGGCACCCGGGCCGAAGCGCTGGCCCGGCATCACCATCAGCAGATTGCTGCCCATGCTCGAGATCTGGTCCGACACCGATTTTGTCGCACCGTTGCCGAGGGTGACCATGGTGATGACCGCGGCGACGCCGATGACGATGCCGAGGATGGTGAGGAAGGAGCGCAACAGGTTGCGTCGAATGGAGCGCAACGCGAGCAGCAGGGTGTTCCACACCATCAGGCGTCCTCCCCGTTGCGGTGGTCGCTTTCGACGCGGCCGTCGACGAAGCGGACGATGCGTTTGGCATACGCCGCCATGTCGGGCTCGTGGGTGACCATCAGCACGGTGATCCCGTGCTCGCGATTGAAGCCGCCGATCAGCTCCATGATTTCCTGGCTGGTGCGGGTGTCGAGGTTGCCGGTGGGTTCGTCGGCGAGCAGCACGTGGGGGCGGGTGACGATCGCGCGCGCGATGGCGACGCGCTGCTGCTGGCCGCCGGAGAGCTCGACCGGGTAGGCGTCCTGCTTTTCGGCGATGCCGACCTTGGCAAGTAGCGCCATGGCGCGGTC
>JBGSTQ010000256.1:0-5585 GCA_041736375.1 Thiobacillaceae bacterium | reverse complement strand
ATCTCGCCTCCCTGCACCAAGTTGACATAGGCCGAGCGGTTGATCAGGGCGATCACCCGCTGCGCGCCCATGCGCTTTGACAGCAGGGCCGACATGATGTTGTCCTCGTCGTCGTTGGTGAGCGCGCAGAAGACGTCGATCGACTCGATGTTTTCCTGCTCCAGCAGATCCTCGTCGGTGGCGTCGCCCTGCAACACCAGGGTGCGGTGCAGCTGCTCCGCCAGCAGCGCACACGTGGCCTTGTTGTGGTCGATCAGCTTGACCTCGTAGTTGCGCTCGAGCCGCGCCGCCAGGCGCCGTCCGATATTGCCGCCGCCGGCGATCATGACCCGCTTGACCGGACGCTCCATGCGGCGCAGCTCGCGCATGACGGAGGGAATGTCCTGTTTGCGGGCAAGGAAAAACACTTCGTCGCCCGGCTCGATCACCGTGATGCCCTTGGGGACGATGCCGCGGTCGCGCCGGTAGATCGCCGCCACCCGGGCATCGATATCCGGCATGTGGCGCTTGATGTCCTGCAGCTCATGACCGACCAGGGGGCCGCCGTGATAGGCGCGCACCGCCACCAGCCGTACCTTGCCGTCGGCAAAATCCAGCACCTGCAGGGCTTCCGGGTGCTCGATCAGGCGGCGCAGGGTATCGGTGACTTCCTGCTCGGGGCTGATGATGTGGTCGACGCCGAAATGCTCGGCCAGAAAACCGGCCTCGGTTTCGAGGAAATCGTTCGAGCGGATACGCGCGATGCGGGTGGGTATGTTGAACAGTGTGGCCGACAGGCGGCAGGCTACCAGATTGGTCTCGTCGCTCTGGGTGACCGCCACCAGCATGTCGGCATCGTCCGCGCCGGCCATTTTCAGGATCGAGGGATGGGCGGCATGGCCACGCACGGTCCGCAGGTCGAAGCGGTCCTGCAGCAGCGCCAGCCGCTCGGCATCGAGGTCGATGACGGTGATGTCGTTGTTTTCGGCCACCAGGCTTGCGGCAAGGTTGGCCCCGACCTGGCCGGCACCGAGAATGATGATCTTCACAGCGCCTCGTCCAGGCGGCGGCCGTGGCGGATATTCAGCTGCTTGAGCTTGCGGTAGAGGTGGGTGCGTTCAAGGCCCGACTTGTCGGCGACGCGGGTCATGCTGCCGCCTTCCTGCTGGATCAGGTGTTCGAAATACAGGCGCTCGAAGGCATCGCGCGCCTCGCGCAGGGGCACATCGAGCGGGATCGCCTGGGCAATCACCGGCGCATTGGCCTGCTTCATCGGTGCGATCACGCGGGCCACGTCCGGGGCGTCGATCTCGCTTGCCAGGGAGGTGACGCACAGGGTGCGCACCACGTTGCCCAGCTGCGGCAGATTGCCCGGCCAGTCGAAATTGCGCAGCTGGTTTAGGGCGGCGGTCGTCATGCGCCGCACCGGGCACACCCCTTCCTCGAGCAACTGGGCCAGCATGAAATTGGCGATGTCGGGCACATCCTCGCGGTGTTCGCGCAACGGCGGCACCTGGATGCTGATGCTCGACAGACGGTAATACAGGCGGCTGTCGAACTCGCCTGCGCCCACCATCCGCTCGAGGCTGCGGTTGCTGGCGCAGACCAGGCGCGCACCGTTGCCCTCGATCCGGTCGAGGAGCAGCGCCAGCCCCTTCTGCTCCAGGCGTCCGAGTTCGCAGGCATCGGGCAGGAACAGGGTGCCGTTGCCGACCTGTTCGGAATAGCTGTTGGGGTCGGAGACCAGGCGCGAGCGATCATCGATTTCGATCCAGGCCGTGCCCGGCTGGTGCAGGAACTGGGCGCAGATTTCAAATCCGCAGCCCGGCTCGCCGATCAGCAGCACCGGCGAGGTATTGCCCGCAATCTGGGTCAGGCGTTTTTTCAGTTCGAGAATCACCGGGCTCTTGCCCAGCGCGCTCAGATCCATCGAGGGCGCGCGCCGCGGCGCGGCGCTGCCGCGCTTGATGGCCTTGCTGACGGTGTCGATCAGCTTGGCCAGGGTGACCGGCTTTTCGAGAAAATCAGCCGCGCCCAGCTTGGTGGCTTCGACCGCGGTATCGATGGTGCCATGGCCGGACATCATCACCACCGGCATGGTGAGCTGGCCACCGGCCGACCACTCCTTCAGCAGGGTGACGCCATCGGTGTCGGGCATCCAGATGTCGAGCAGCACCAGGTCGGGGCGGGTGCGCGCGCGGAACGCCCGCGCGCTCTCGGCGTTTTCCGCCAGGTGCACGTCGTAGCCTTCCTCGGTGAGGATTTCGGAAAGCAGTTCGCGAATGCCGACTTCGTCATCGACGACAAGAATATGCCCGCTCACGCACTTCCCTCCCTTGCATCCACGAAGACCGGCAGGGCGATGCGTATGGTCGCGCCTCCCGTCTTGACGTTTTCGATTTGGATTTTTCCGTGATGCTCTTCCACGATTTTCTTGACGATCGCCAGCCCCAGCCCGGTTCCCTTGGCTTTGGTGGTGGCGTAGGGCTCGAACAGCCGTGTCATGAGGTGCTCCGGAAATCCTGCTCCGTTATCGGTTATGGACAAACAAGCCGCCTGGCCTTGAAGCGACGTGCTGACTTCGACGCGCGGTGCGGGGTGATCGACCAGCGCATCCTGCGCATTCTGCAGCAGATTATGTATCACCTGACGCAACAATGTGGAGTCCCCTGAGACGCGCGGCAGATTTTCATTCAGATTCAGGCTCAGGCCGAGTGCCCGGGTATCGTAAAGCGCGAGGACTTCCCGCACCAGCGCGTTGAGGTTGAGCGCCTCGAGCTTGGCCTTGGGCATCCGCGCATAACCGGCGAACGCGTCGACCATGCTCTTCATCGCCGCCACCTGGTTGACGATGGTCTGGGTGGCGCGGGCGAGGAATTCGGCATCGGGCTGCGCCAGCTTGCCGCCGAGCTTGTGTGCGATGCGCTCCGCGGACAGCTGGATCGGCGTCAGCGGGTTCTTGATCTCGTGCGCCAGGCGCCGCGCCACCTCGCTCCAGGCCGCGTTGCGCTCGGCGTTGATTAGTTTGGTGACATCGTCGAAGACCAGTACGTAGCCGCGCTCCATCCCGGCCGGCAGGCGGGTGCCACGTGCCAGCAGGGTCTGGGTTTGGCGGTGGTCAACATAATCGATCTGCGTCTGCCATTCGCCCTCGTTTTCGACAAAACAGGCCGCCACGCTGGCGCAGAAATCGAAAAGCGCTTCGCCCGGCTGGCCCAGCGCCTTCAGCGAATGGGCTTCCAGCGCGGCAGGGTGCACGCCCAGGATCATCGCCGCCGCGCTATTGGCGGTACGTACGCGCATCTCTTCGTCGAGCACGATCACCCCCGACGACAAGTTCGCCAGCACGCGCTCGAGAAAGGCCTTGGCCCGCTCGGTTTCCTGATGGTTCAGTTCGAGTTGCTGGCGGGCGTCGGACAGCTGCCGTGTCATGCGGTTGAATTTCTGGATCAGGGCGCCGAGTTCGTCGCGGCCCGATACATTCGGCATTTGCGAATAATCGCCCATGGCCACGGCCCGGGTTCCGCGCGCCAGCGTGCGCAGGGGGGAGCCGAGCCGTTCGGACATCAGATAGGCGAGGATGATCGTCATCAGCAAGGCGAGCATCAGGGTCAGCGTCAGCGCGACGCCGTAGATGCGTTTGAGGCTCAGGCGCGAGACGGCGATCTGCTGGTATTCCTGATACGCCACACGCACCGCCTGGGCATCCCGCGCCAGGCTGGCCGGGACCGGCTGCACCAGCTGCAGGACACGGGTTTCGCCCGACAGCACGGTGGTGTAGACCGGCACCATGACGCGCATGATGAGGCCGAGTTCGGGCACCTCCTCAACCCGGCTGTAGGGCTGCTGCTGGCGCACCTGCCAGAGCACCGAGCGCTCCGGCATCACCGGCAGCAGCCTGCCAGGCTCACTGCCGACGTGCGCCACCACCCCGCCGCGCTCGTCGAACAGGGTCAGTTCCTGCACGGCGCTCTGCTCGCGCAGGTTGGACAGCAGGGTGATCACCGAGCCGACGCCACCCTCGTCGGAGAGGACCAGAGCCATGCGCTGGGATTTCTTGTCGAGCTCGCGCAGCAGGTCGTCAAGAGCCGCCTGGCCGAGGTTGACCCCGGAAGCGAGGGCATTGTCGACGCGCACATCGAACCAGGTTTCGATCGAACGGTTGAGAAAAAACACCGAGGCGCCGTAAACCACCAGCCCCGGCAGCGTGGCAACGAGACCGAACATCACCATCAGCCTGAGGGTCAGCTTGGCGCCGAAGACCCCGCGCCGGATGCGGCGCTGCAGCCCCCACAGCTGCCAGCCAACCAGAACCAGCAGCGCCAGGCTGAGCAGGCCGCCGACGACCAGCAGGGCGGGCAGCGTATCCGAGAACAGGGCACTGTCGCCGCTGGCCAGGAACAGAACTACCAGCAGCGCGACGACGAGAACAACCGCCCCGATGATCAGTCTGCGCATCAGGGGGCAGGCGGCAAGGGTTTATCCGCGACCGGCGCCTTGAAAGACCAGCCATGCCAGGGCGAGACCAGTTCCCATTTGTCGCTGGTCACCGCACCGATATGCAGCGGCTTGGGCAGCTGCGCCTTGTCGAGGCGCACCCGCAAACGGGCATCGTAACGCTGGCCGTTCTTCAGTGCGCCACGCTCCAGAACCTGCCAGTTTTCCAGCTTGCCGAGCACTTCCAGCGCTTCTTCCAGCGTCTCCGCCGTCGTTGTCACATAGCCAATCTCGACCACGTAGCGCCGCAGCAGCAGATGGTAGTAGATCCGCAACCGGCGGCTGGTCGACACGATATCTTCGTCAAACCACCACCAGCTGCGCGGCCGGGTGATTTCCAGTTCGGCCAGAAAATACAGGTTGATGCCCTTGAGCAACGCATCCTCGAGCGTCTGGTTGAGCGGCAGATCGAACTGCGCGTCGAGCTCGTAACCCTGCGGGGTGGCGCGGAGTTCAGCATTGCGGACACCCGGCTTGTCATTTCCCAGCGCAAACCCTCCCGCCAGGCCGAGCATGATCGTCAACAGCCAGGCTGCCAGGCGCTTTGCCCACTCAGGCCTTGCGCAGCAAGGCATAAAAGAATCCGTCGTGTTCTGCATCAGGAAGCAATTGGCCAGTGTCCACGGGTTGCGGGAGCGCACAGCGTTCGGCGTCGGATTGTCGCGCGACGAATGCATCGACCTGCGCATTGTTTTCTTCGACGAATATCGAGCAGGTCGCATAAAGCAATTTACCACCGGGGGCGAGCAGTCGCCAGAGTGCGTCGAGCATGGCCGACTGCTGACGGGCAAACCCGGCGAGATCCTGGGGGCGGCGCAGCCACTTGATGTCAGGGTTGCGCCGTACCACCCCCGAGGCGCTGCACGGCACATCGGCAAGAATCCGGTCGAACGGACGACCGTCCCACCAGGCATCGGGGTTCACCGCATCACCTGTGATCAGGTTGGCCGACAGACCCAGCCGGTCGAGGTTTTCCCGTACCCGCGCGAGGCGTTCGGCATCCTGGTCGAGCGCCGTCAGGTCCACCTCGGCCGCCTCCAGTATGTGTCCACTCTTGCCTCCCGGCGCGGCGCAGGCATCGAGCACCCGCTGGCCCGGGGCGAGGTCGA